>NZ_JBFPEZ010000039.1:0-201813 GCF_040838225.1 Xenorhabdus sp. SGI246 | reverse complement strand
GCCATGAGTTTTCCGGCCCGCTATCGGCCTAATGGGATCCCCTCACGGGTAACTATCGAGGCAATCGTTCGTGCTCCGGCAGAACCGTGACTCTTGTTAAAAGCTTCACGAACCCGGCTTTTTAGCGTTACACGAGCAGAGTCTGGCCGCTTGACTCGCTTGTGTCAGGCCTGATAACTACTGCGATGAACCCTAATGTGGCACAGTAATTTTGGTCACCCCCATAGAGGTGATATTCTCACTTCAATAATTAAACAGGTGACATTATGCAAAGACGTTTCAGCCCGAATTCAAACTGGAATCCGCCCAGTTATCCCTTGACCAGCATTACAGAGTACGAGAAACCGCTCAGACAATGAATGTGAGTAAATCGGCGATGGAATCCAGGGTTCGCCAGTTAAAGCAAGAGCGGCAAGGCAAATTACCTAAAGCCAGGCCTATCACGCCGGAGCAAATTGAAATACGTGAGCTAAAAAAGAAACTGCAACGGACTGAAATGGAAAATGAAATATTTAAAAAGTGTAGTGGTCAAGAAATTCCGGACAATAATGAAATAGTCACTCTCACCCTACCTGCAGCAGTATATTAACAAGGTGATTATCTTTGATAAGAAGAAAACACACAGCTAATTTACTGCCGCAGAGTAGGAGAGGCCATCTCATTACAGCCCCTAATCAATAAGTTATCACTACACTAAAAGCAGAAAAATCAGAAAGGTAACAACTGGTAAATATTAAGCAACCAGATAACAATCACAGCAAAAATCGCTGCAATAATATCATCTAGCATGATACCAATGCCGCCTTTGACATAATGGTCAAACCAACGAATCGGCCACGGTTTCCACATATCAAAAATACGGAATACCACAAAAGCCACTAAAACCCATTGCCAATTGAGGACAGGGATCGCCATCAATGTGATCCACATTCCGATGAACTCATCCCAAACCACACAACCCGGATCTTCAACCTGCATAGCATCGGCTGCTTTCTGGCAAATAACACAGCCAATAATTGTGCCTAACAAAATAGCCAGCCAGATCCCCCATTGAGGTAACTGTGCCAACAATAACCAAAATGGGATAGCAGCGACTGAACCCATAGTACCGGGAATAACCGGCGATAAACCACTGCCGAATCCGGTCGCTAATAAATGCCACGGGTTGCTCATCCTCAAATGGCGTTTTGCATCATCCATGAGTTCCCTCCGTTTGGTCATTCTCTTCACGCTCTGATGTCTGGCAATCTTCTATCGGCTTTTTCTCGGTTTTAAAATGGTCGAATCCTTTCAGATCCAGCTCAATCTCTTCATTATTGTTAAAGTAACGAATACCTTCTGATTCTGGTCTGATCTGCCCGATACAGCAGAAATTGGCTCCTGTATGTGCCAAAGCCATATTTAATGCGCCACGGTTCAGTTCAGGTACAGTAAAGCACAACTCGTAATCTTCACCACCACTTAATGCCAAACTTAATGCCTGCTCTGGCGGCACATATTTCTGCATCGCCTCAGAATAAGGCAACGCATCCAGGTTAATACGCGCACCACACTGGCTGGCAGTCAGAATATGGTTCAGATCGGAAATCAAGCCATCGGATAAATCGATAGCAGAAGAGGCCAAATCACGCAATGCCTGCCCCTGCAAGACACGAGGCTGTGGACGGAGATGGCGCTTGAGAAGCCAGCTTTGGACGGCGGTCTCTTCGATTGTCAGGCGATCCTGCAATAAGGCAAGCCCCGCTGCACTATCACCCAAAGTGCCGGTCACATAAATCCAATCACCATTTTTGGCACCGGTACGACGTAATGCTCTGCCAGCCGGAACCAGACCATGTACAGTCAGAGTCAAACTCATTGGGCCTTTGGTCGTATCTCCACCAATTAACTGCATTCCGTAATAGTTCAGTTGTTCAAACAGACTATCACTAAACCGCTTTAACCAATCCTCATTGATAGCCGGCAAAGTCAGTGCCAACGATGCCCAGGCAGGATCTGCTCCTACCGCAGCCAAATCGCTGATATTGACAGCCAGAGCCTTATACGCCAGATCTTCCGGTGCAATATCAGGAAGAAAATGAATACCAGAAACCAACGTATCTGTTGTCACTGCCAGCTCTTGCTTTTCTGCAACGGTCATCAGCGCACAATCATCACCAATCCCTAGATTCACATCACGTCGGCGGATAACATGGCGATTGAAATAACGTGCAATGAGGTCAAATTCACCACATGCCATAATAGAATTCCAAAAAGTGACTGACGATGTGTACATAAGGCCGGGGAAACCGGCCTTATGTTTAAAATCATCGAGTTATAATAGGGGCTATTGGCAAGCAATCACTTTTTTTTACGTGCTACCGGGCCAGCTTTGTCCAATACCCCATTCACGAATTTATGACTATCTTCGGCACCAAACGTTTTTGCCAATTCGATACCTTCATTAATAGCCACTTTGTAGGGAACATCATCACGAAAGCTTAGTTCAAACATCGCAACACGCAAGATGGCTTTTTCCACCTGACCTAACTCTTCAAGCTGGCGGGAAAGATACGGAGCCATCAAGGCATCCAATTTTGCAGCATTCACCGCGACCCCGGACAACAATTCACGGAAATAGGTGACATCAACACCGGTTACATCCTGCTCTGACAGAAACTGCAATTCAACATCAGCGATGCTGTTTTTGGATAATTGCCATGAATAAATTGCCTGAACAGCACACTCACGAGCACGACGACGAGCAGCAGGTTTCACAAAATTCCCCTTAATTAAAACTAAAAAACTTAAGCCTTGATGGCTTTAATTACATTAATCATTTCCAATGCGGTCAAGGCAGCTTCAGCGCCTTTATTGCCCGCTTTAGTACCCGCACGTTCAATCGCCTGTTCAATATTTTCGGTTGTCAGAACACCAAACGCGACAGGAATGTCGCTGGACATTGCCACACTGGACAAGCCAGAACTACACTCACCGGCAACATATTCGAAGTGAGCCGTACCGCCACGGATAACAGTACCCAAAGCAATAACCGCATCATACTTTTTGGATTCAGCCAGTGCCTTAACTGTCAACGGCAGCTCATAAGCTCCCGGAACCCATACTACGGTAATATTGTCTGAAGAAACCTGACCGATGCGTTCCAGCGCATCCACGGCCCCTTCCAGCAGGCTGTCATTAATGAAGTTGTTAAAGCGGGCAATCGCAATCGCAATGCGTGCTTCAGGAGCTGCAACAACACCTTTGATTATGTTCATAGCCTTCCTTATATCTTATTAATATCCGCAGGGGCGCGGATCTTATCACATTCTTTTTCTCTGCGTCTTGATTTATGTTCAAAGTTAAATCAGAGCACTTAGCACGGTCGTAAACGAAGACGCACATCAGGCCCAACCTGTTGTACATCCAGCAGCGTAAATTCTGGCGCATCCGATAATTTTTGTAGTTCAGGGATAGCAAACAGCCCACGAGCGCTGTTTCCCAATACTTTTGGAGCGATATAGAGGATCAGCTCATCCACCAAGCCCAAAGACAGTAAAGCACCTGCCAGCATTGGTCCACATTCAGCCCAGACCGAATTTATCTGACGTTTACCAAGCTGCATCATCAGCAGAACTAAATCAACACCAGCGCCGTGTGCCGGCAATATTATTCTTTCAACAACTCGCTCAATATCTTCAGGCCAGCACTGTTCATCTTTATCAGAATCTACCGAGTCAGTGTGTACTAACCAACATTGCCCTGATGACTGAACAACTTGATGTTGTGGCATCACACGATTTTTACTGTCCACAATAATACGGACCGGTTGACGCAAGAGTTCTTGAGGATAAACAGACTGAGTTTCTGCGTCCAGTTCATTCCAGCGAACCGTCAATGAAGGGTCATCTGCTAACACCGTCGCGCTGGAACTCAGGATAGCACTGCATTGTGCCCGCAATTTCTGTACATCCTGCCGTGCTTCCGATGAAGTGATCCATTTACTTTCACCCGATGCCAATGCAGTACGCCCATCCAATGAGGCTCCCAGTTTTAATTGTAGATAAGGAAATCCAGTGCGCATACGCTTGAGAAATCCTTTATTCAGCATTTCGGCCTGTTCCATCATTAAACCATGTTCAACCGCAATACCTGCCTGCTGCAATTTATATAAACCACGTCCTGCAACTTGCGGATTAGGATCCTGCATTGCCACCACAACACGACTTATACCTGCGGCAATCAAAGCATCAGCACAAGGAGGAGTTTTACCATAGTGGCTGCATGGCTCAAGGGTAACATAGGCTGTTGCACCTTTTGCCTTGTCACCAGCCATGTGAAGAGCATGAACTTCTGCGTGAGGTTCACCCGCACGTAAATGAAAACCTTCCCCTATGATTTGGTCATCTTTGACAATGACACAACCCACGTTCGGGTTCGGGGATGTCGTAAAACGGCCCTGACACGCCAGTTCCAGCGCCAGGGACATATAAGTTTCATCAAGAGTCATAGTGATGGCCTTTAATCTTGTAGTCTGGCGATCTCTTCACCAAATTCCCGAATGTCTTCAAAACTACGGTAAACAGATGCGAAACGGATATAAGCCACTTTATCGAGTTTTTTCAGCGCATCCATCACGAAATTGCCAATCATTTTAGACGGAATTTCACGCTCTCCCGTAGCCCGAACCTGTGACTTAATGTGGCTAATCGCCATCTCCACATCATCAGAGCTGACTGGGCGCTTTTCCAGTGCCTTCTGCATGCCACGACGCAATTTTTCTTCGTCGAAAGGCTCCCGCATATCATCACTTTTTACGACTCTTGGCATCACCAGTTCTGCAATTTCAAACGTGGTGAACCGTTCATGACATTCGAGACACTGACGGCGGCGGCGCACTTGTGAGCCATCTCCTACCAGACGGGAATCAATAACTTTAGTATCAACGGCTGCGCAAAATGGGCAATGCATATTGTTTCCTGACAGTTAACCGAACAGATAGACAGTTTACCTTGAAGTGATAATGAAAAACACCCTGTCAGTAAGTACTCACAGGGTGTTTGAACAAGACAAACCAAGTCATTAAAAACTAGCCATTAAGAACTAGTCACTAGGAACTATGTCATCACAGAAAAAATGATTAAGGCAGAATGGAAGGTTGATCTGCCCCTTCTTTCTCCACTTTCTGCACAACAATATGCTCGCGCTTCATACCGAGTTTCAGCGCCAGCGCAGATGCAACATAGATAGAAGATACTGTACCGATGGAAACCCCGATTAACATCGCCAGCGAAAAACCTTTCAGCATTTCACCACCGAAGATATAAAGCATCAGCACCACCAGTAATGTTGTTGCTGAAGTCATAATCGTACGGCTCAGAGTCTGAGTCAGAGAAACGTTTACAATTTCATATGACGTACCACGGCGTATCTTACGGAAGTTCTCACGAATACGATCCGAGACAACAATACTATCGTTCAATGAATAACCGATAACGGACATCAACGATGCCACGATAGTCAGGTCAATTTCAATGTGGAATAACGACAGTATACCTAATGTAATGATAACGTCATGAGCAAGCGCAATAACAGCCCCTAATGCCAGACGCCATTCGAAGCGAAATCCAACATAAATCAGGATACAGATCAGTGCCACCAATAGCGCCATTGCCCCGGTTTGCGCTAACTCGCTTCCTACACTTGGGCCGACAAATTCAACTCGCTTAACAACCGCATCTTTATCAATCTCTGCGTTGATGACCGAGATAATTTTATTGCCTAGCTCCTGACCGGCATTACCCGTCACTGGCGGCATACGAACCATTACGTCACGGCTGCTGCCAAAGTTTTGCAGAAGGGGATCTGCAAAACCATTTTTCGTCAGGCTTTCACGCATTTTATCCAGATCAGCCGGCTTACTCAGGTTAATCTCAATTACCGTACCTCCGGTAAAATCAAGCCCCCAGTTAAACCCGCGAGTTGCTATCATTACGATAGAAGCAACCAACAGCAGAAATGAAACAGTAAAGGCAACGTTGTCCCAGCGCATAAAGTCAATGACTTTACGCCCATAGTTTAATTGTTCAACAGAGTAATCCTGTGCCACAACGTGCTCCTTAAATTGACAGCTTATTGATACGCTTACCACCATATAACAGGTTCACGATTGCGCGTGTTCCTATAATGGCAGTGAACATTGACGTCGCTACACCGATACTGGTTGTGATCGCAAATCCTTTGATAGAACCCGTTCCTACTGCATACAAGATAACGGCGGTAATCAGCGTCGTCAGGTTGGCATCAATGATACTGGAAAATGCCCCCTTATAACCTTCATGGATAGCCTGTTGTATGCTCCGCCCGTTACGCAGTTCTTCTTTGATACGTTCGTTTATCAAAACGTTCGCATCCACCGCAACAGCCAAAGTCAATACGATACCTGCAATACCCGGCATCGTCAGTGTCGCCCCCGGTAATAAGGACATAATCCCGACGATCAAGACCAAGTTTGCCAACAGCGCACTACTCGCTATCAAGCCAAATTTACGATAGTAAATCACCATGAACAGTACAGAAGAAATCAATCCCCACAAACAGGCTTCAAGCCCCTGTTCAATATTCTGCATACCAAGAGTTGGCCCAATTGTGCGCTCTTCCACAATCTGGATTGGCGCAATCAGAGCACCTGCACGCAACAATAATGCCAACTGGCGCGCTTCATTCGGGTTATTAATCCCGGTAATACGGAAATTATTACCCAAACGGGACTGAATAGTTGCGATATTAATAACTTCTTCGTGCTTAGCCAAAATTGCCCGGCCGTTAGCGTCTTTCTTACCGCTGTCTTTATACTCCACAAACAGCGTTGCCATAGGCTTCTGTAGGTTATCTTTGGTGAAGTTAGACATCGCAGTACCACCGGCACTGTCCAGTGAGATGTTAACCTGAGGATACCCGTTCTCATCAGTCCCCGATGTTGAATCGGTAATATGATCACCAGTCAGGATAACACGCTTGTACAGCACAGCAGGGCTACCCTCACGGGTATATTTCAGTTCTGAATCCCCCGGAATACGGCCTGATGCAACAGCGCTTTGGTCAACGTTGGTATTTACCAAACGGAATTCCAGTGTTGCAGTTGCCCCAAGAATTTCCTTCGCACGGGCAGTATCCTGAATACCCGGTAATTCAACGACAATACGGTCAGCACCTTGACGTTGTACCAAAGGTTCAGCAACCCCCAGTTGGTTAACACGGTTACGCAGGATAGTGATGTTCTGCTGTACAGCATAGGAACGAGCTTCACGCAAGCGTTCATCGCTCATGACCACTTTCAAGGTACTGTTAGCGCCTGTCGAAAACACCAGGTCGCGATGGCGGGGTACAAGATAACTTTCTGCTTTAGAGCGGGCATCATTATCACGGAAACGAATTTCTACACCGTAATTCTCAGCCTTGCGGATAGTGGAATAAGCAATGCCTTGGTCACGCAGTTCAGAACGCAGACTATCAATATTCTGTTCCTGAAGTTTACTCATGGCAGTGTCCATATCCACTTCCATCAGGAAGTGGACCCCTCCGCGCAGGTCTAAGCCTAACTTCATCGGCTCAGCGCCAATTGTGTTTAGCCAGATTGGGGTCGCAGGCGCAAGATTTAATGCCACAACATACTGTTCACCCAATGCAGAAACTAAAGCTTCACGAGCACGGAGCTGAATATCCTGGCTATTGAAACGAGCAAGAATTGCCCCATTTTCCAGTGCAATGGATTTGCTCTTGATCTGTTCTTTATCTAAAACATTACGGACTTGGTCCAGCGTTTTTTCACTGGCGGCAATACCTCGCGCACCAGTGATTTGCACAGCCGGATCCTCACCATAAAGGTTGGGAAGTGCGTAAAGCAGACCGATGAGGATCGCAGCGATCAGCATCAGATACTTCCACAAAGGATAACGGTTCAACACGGCAGTTCCCTTCGGGAAAATCGGAAAATTAAATAGCCTTCATTGTACCTTTCGGCAAAATGGCAGCGACGAAATCACGTTTGACAGTTATTTCTGTGGTGTCATTCAGGGCAATTACAATGTAGCCAGTTTCAGACACTTTAGAGACACGGCCAACCAAACCACCAGAAGTCAGTACTTCATCTCCTTTGGAGATGGAATCCATCAGTTTTTTATGTTCTTTGGTGCGTTTTTGTTGTGGACGCAGAATCATGAAATAGAAAATCAAACCGAAAACAACCAGCATGATAATCAGAGAATATGGGTTTCCCTGAGCTTGCGCTGGCGCACCAGCAGTTGCCGCAGCTTCAGAAATAAAAAAACTCATCAAATATCCCTCATTGTTATCGAAAACATCATTTGCGAAGCATGTATTTTAAAAAATAGTTTTCAAAAACAAGTTTCAAAAAGTGGTTTCCGAAAAATGGTTTGCGAAAAAATAGTTCTCGAAAAATTTGCCATCGAAAATCGATAATGGCTCGATCAAAAACCAGCCCAATATGCTACACACATTAAGGCTGGTTAGTCACGCCAAATTATACAGTTAACGGTGGAACGGGTTTACCGATCCGCTGATAAAACGCTTCAACAAACTGTTCCAGTTTGCCCTCTTCAATGGCTTTACGGATCCCGGCCATCAAGCGTTGATAATACCTTAGATTATGTATTGTATTCAGCCTTGCACCAAGAATTTCGTTACAGCGATCAAGATGATGCAGATATGCACGGCTATAATTTCGGCAAGTATAGCAATCACAATGCTCATCTAATGGAGATGTATCTTCTTTATGTTTCGCATTGCGGATCTTGATCACACCTTCTGTCACAAAAAGATGGCCATTTCGGGCATTACGAGTTGGCATAACGCAGTCAAACATATCGATACCGCGACGAACACCTTCAACCAAATCTTCTGGTTTACCAACTCCCATTAAATAGCGTGGCTTATCTTGTGGAATTTGCGGGCAAACATGTTCTAAAATGCGATGCATGTCTTCTTTTGGCTCACCCACAGCTAAACCACCCACCGCGTAACCGTCAAAGCCAATTTCCACCAATCCTTTGACAGAAACATCACGCAAGTCTTCATAAACACTGCCCTGAATGATACCAAACAACGCATTTTTATTGCCTAGCTCATCAAAACGCTGGCGACTGCGTGCTGCCCAGCGCAATGACATTTCCATAGAGCGTTTGGCATAATCCCAATCCGCAGGGTATGGTGTACATTCATCAAAAATCATGACGATATCGGAACCCAGATCATATTGAATTTCCATCGATTTTTCCGGGCTGAGGAAAACGGGCGTTCCATTGATAGGATTACGGAAATGCACGCCTTCTTCCTTGATTTTACGCATTGCCCCAAGACTGAAAACCTGAAAACCGCCAGAATCAGTCAGAATAGGGCCTTGCCACTGCATAAAATCATGCAGATCGCCATGCAGTTTCATGATTTCCTGGCCAGGACGTAACCATAAATGGAAAGTATTTCCCAACAGGATTTGAGCTCCCGTCTCTTTAACCTCTTCCGGTGTCATGCCTTTAACTGTGCCGTAAGTTCCCACAGGCATAAATGCAGGTGTTTCTACTACGCCCCGCTCAAAAATCAGGCGACCACGGCGGGCGTGCCCGTCCGTCTTTTGTAACTCAAATTTCACTTAACCTCCAGACATCAGAAAAACAGCCCGATGTGATGTTTAAAAATTGTTCAAACCAGCGGGACTGGAGTGACGAACCTTTTTCTTTTACTACTATTTTTTTGAAGCCATAGTTTATTTCTTTTGAAGCCATAACTCTTTTGCAGCCAGAGAGTTACGATTAATAAACATCGCATCACCATAACTAAAGAAACGATATTTCTCAGCTACCGCTGCTTTGTAGGCATCCATGGTATTTTTATAACCCGCAAATGCAGAAACCAACATGATTAATGTAGATTCCGGTAAATGAAAATTAGTAATCAGAGCATCAACAACCTGATATTCAAATCCTGGGTAAATAAAGATTTGGGTATCATCGAAAAATGGGGCAATAAGACCTTCCTGATAAGCACGGGCTGCACTTTCCAACGAACGGACTGACGTTGTTCCCACTGCTACCACTTTATTGCCACGCGCTTTGCACGCCAGTACAGCATCAACAACGTCCTGCGGTACTTCTGCATATTCAGCGTGCATAACATGATCTTCGATTGTCTCTACACGCACAGGCTGGAAAGTTCCTGCCCCCACATGCAGGGTGACAAAAGCCATTTCTACGCCTTTTTCACGCAAGGCAGCCAAAAGTGGTTCATCAAAGTGCAACCCGGCAGTTGGTGCAGCAACCGCGCCCGGACGTTCATTGTATACCGTTTGATATAATTCCCGATCAGCCTCTTCATCAGGGCGAGCAATGTAAGGCGGTAACGGCATATGACCGATTTCATCTAAGATGGTCAATACATCCCGCTCGTCATCAAAACGAATTTCAAATAACGCATCGTGGCGTGCCAACATTGTCGCTTTGATGCCGTTATTTGCCCCAAAGGCATTCTCACCAAGCGCTTTATCCTCACCAAGGATCAATTCTGCACCTTCTTTTGGTGCCTTAGATGCACGAACGTGAGCGAGTACTCGCTTGTTATCCAGCATCCTTTCTACTAAAACTTCTAATTTGCCACCTGTTGCCTTACGACCAAATAAGCGGGCAGGAATAACTCGGGTATTATTGAAAACCAACAAATCTCCCGCTTCCAATTTATCCAGCACATCAGTAAAAATGCCGTGTGTCAGCTCACCTGTTTCCCCGTTAAGGGAGAGCAAGCGGCAGCCACTGCGCTGTGATTGGGGATAATGAGCAATTAGCTCTTCTGGCAGTTCAAATGTAAAATCAGCGACACGCATTTTATCTGTATCATTCAAAAAAACAGGCGGACTAGTCTAGTGCTGCACAGACAATGGTGCAAGAAAGAAGCATATTAGTTTCACTATTTACGCTATACTCTTCCCCATGAATTTTCTCGCACACCTGCATTTGGCAGCATTATCCGAAAGCTCTTTACTGGGTAATTTAATGGCAGATTTTGTCCGTGGTTCCCCAGAAGGCTTATTCAGTGCCGATATTGTATCGGGTATTCGTCTACACCGCAGAATAGACAGCCTGACAGATAATCATCCTTTGGTCATCAAAGCCCGAACGTTATTCCGTAGTGAATATCGGCGTGTAGCACCTATAACTCTTGATATCACTTGGGATCATTTTCTATCCCGGCACTGGAATAAACTTGAAAAAAACTACTCTTTGCCGGAGTTTGTTCACCTTGCCCACCACCAAATAAAGCCCCATCTCGGCACCACTCCTGAAAAATTTCAGGAATTGAACCAATATCTCTGGTCACAAAATTTGTTGATCCGTTACGCTGATCTGACTTGTATTGCTAATGTCCTGCAAAGTATGGCAAGGAGACGACCAAAATTATCAGCCCTGGCGGGATCGTACCAAGATGTTGAAAATCATTACTCTGATTTTGAGGCACTATTTTGGCAGTTTTACCCTCAAATGATGGTCTTAGCCGCAGACAAGCGCTTACTGGAACAGAAAATTTCTCCGGAACCTTGCACTTTTACCAAATAGCTTTATCTTATTGTAGGCGAAAAGGAATTAAAAATAGATTATTAATAGGTAAAACCTATTATATCAATTGGTATTTTATCCTTTATTGCTATAACCTAATTCCTTATGCTGTAGCCCGTTTCCACAAATACCTAAGGGTAGAATCTTTTAAAATTACAGGAGTCAATTATGGTTTTAGTAACCCGCCAAGCCCCTGACTTTACAGCTGCTGCGGTTCTCGGTAACGGAGAGATCGTTGATAACTTCAACCTGAAAAAACATCTGAATGGTCGTCCAGCCGTTATCTTCTTCTGGCCAATGGACTTCACTTTCGTTTGTCCTTCAGAGCTGATTGCTTTCGATCACCGCTATGAAGAATTCCAAAAGCGCGGTTTTGAAGTTATCGGTGTTTCTTTCGACTCTGAATTCGTTCACAACGCATGGCGCAAGACCCCAATCAACGAAGGCGGTATTGGCGAAGTCAAATACCCAATGGTTGCTGACATCAAACGTGACATCATGAAAGCATATGGTATTGAGCACCCAGAAGCGGGTGTTGCTTTACGTGGCTCTTTCCTGATCGATAAAAATGGTGTTGTTCGTCATCAGGTTGTTAACGATCTGCCACTGGGCCGGAACATTGACGAAATGCTGCGTATGGTTGACGCGCTGCAATTCCACGAAGAACATGGCGAAGTTTGTCCTGCGCAGTGGGCCAAAGGTCAAGAAGGTATGGGCGCTTCCCCAGAAGGCGTAGCTAAATACCTGACCAAGAATGCTGACAAACTGTAATCTCCGTCAGTATTCAATCCGTTAATAGCTTCACATTGTTAACGGAGCCTTCAAACCAGCCGATAGTACGGCTGGTTTTTTTATATACTTTTCTATAATTAGTTTTCATTATTTAAATTTTTCGAATTATTGACAAACGCCCAAAAATTCACCTTCCCAAAATCCCAAGTTTTTTATAAGGTAATATCACAAATAATTAACAAAAACCTTATAATTTTCGGGGCCTTTATTCAACAACCCGAAGATAAGGAGCCAAAATGCCCAAGACATGGAAAATTCCGCTCATCGCTGTCTCGTTATTCGTATCCTCTACTCTTTATGCTGCGACAGAACTTGCTGTTGAAGCCAAACAAGGCATGGTAGTCAGTGCACAACATCTGGCATCACAAGTTGGTATTGATATCCTCAAAATGGGGGGCAATGCTATTGATGCTGCGGTTGCTGTGGGCTACGCAGAAGCTGTGGTCAATCCCTGCTGCGGGAATATCGGTGGAGGAGGTTTTATGACCATCCATCTGGCAGATGGTACAGATACTTTTATTAATTTTCGTGAAACTGCACCCGCGGCTGCCAATGCCGATATGTATCTGGATAAAGAAGGTAATGTTATTAAAGGTGCCAGCTTATATGGTTATAAAGCCATCGGTGTGCCCGGCACAGTTATGGGACTGGATACCGCACTACAAAAATACGGTACGTTAACCCGGGAGCAAGTCATGGCACCGGCAATCAAGCTGGCACGTGAAGGTTATATCCTGAGCCGGGGTGATACGGATATTATGGACACCACTGTCAAACGCTTTACTCAAGATCCAGAAGCTGCCCGCATCTTTTTGCGCAAAGATGGAACACCTTTCCAACCAGGAGACAAACTGGTTCAGACTGATTTAGCCAACACGCTGGAGATGATTGCTAAACAAGGGCCAGATGCCTTTTATCACGGTAAAATTCCACAAATCATTGAGGAAACCTCAAAGAAATCTGGAGGGATCATTACAGCGACTGATTTTGCCAATTACACTATCACCGAAAGCACACCCGTCACCTGTAGCTATCGCGGATATAAATTCATCTCTTCTCCTCCTCCCAGCTCCGGTGGCGTCACACTGTGCGAAATACTGAACATTGTTGAAGGTTACGATCTCAAATCCATGGGATTCAACTCTGCCGCCTATATCCATACATTGACAGAAGCTATGCGCCACGCCTACATAGACAGGAATACTTACCTTGGTGATCCTTCGTTTATCAAAAATCCGCTTGATCGTCTATTAAGTAAAAGCTATGCAGAATCTATCAGAAAAGAGATCCAGCCAAACAAAGCAACCCCGTCAAAACTGGTTCAACCAGGTATTGGCCCACACGAAAAACCAGAAACAACCCACTATTCTGTCGTAGATAAAGATGGTAACGCAGTATCAACAACCTATACCATTAATGGGCGCTTTGGTGCTGTTGTCATCGCTCCGGGTACTGGTTTTTTCCTGAACGATGAAATGGATGACTTTACCACTAAAGTTGGGGAAAAGAATATGTATGGATTGGTTCAAGGAGCAACCAACTCCATCGCTCCTGGTAAGCGCCCACTATCATCCATGAGTCCAACACTTGTGACCAAAGATAATAAAATTTTTCTGGTCCTAGGTTCTCCGGGTGGTTCAAGGATTATCTCTATCACCTTACAGGCTGCTTTGAATATCATTGAGTTTGATATGCCCCCGCAAGAAGCGGTTAACAATCCGCGTATTCATCATCAATGGCTGCCAGATGAAGTCTATTATGAACAACGTGGCCTTTCGCAAGACACCTTAAATTTACTGAAAAAAATGGGGTATAAAATGGTAGAGCAGACTCCATGGGGCGCAACTGAATTAATCATGATAGGTTTACCGGGCGCTGCCGGTGTTTCTCCGGCCAATTCATCAGGCAATGATTCCTCCGTCTCAGGCAAAATTCGTGAAGGATATATCTATGGTGCCAATGATGTACGCCGACCTGCTGGCGCAGCTATTGGCTACTGAGAAAAATAACGTCAAATAGAAGATAAAAAAATAAGGGTGAGCATTTAAACTGCTCACCCTTTTTTATTACCTTGACCTTGACTAGACACCTTTTATCAAAGTGTCCAAATTTATCAGGGCAAAACAGACAGATGAAAGATAATACTTAACACCATCAAATGAGTCCGTGTACCAAAATCACACCAATACATAAAGGCCCGACATATCTCCATATAAACCGTAAACACTGACGGCTCCACAATGGCATATTATTATCCGAAATGAATACATTGACCTTACTTGACCAGCCAAATACGAGGCAAATGATAATTCCGAACAATGGCATTAGGACATTGGAAGTAATGAAGTCCAGTATGTCGAAGATGGTTTTTCCACACAATGTGATGTGACTGAGAGGACCAAAAGATAAGGAAACAGGGATCCCCATTAACATAATTGATACCGTGACTATTAAGCCTGCTTTACGACGCAACCATTGAAAGCGTGTCTGCACATAAGCAACGATATGTTCAAGTAATGAAATTGATGAGGTCAGTGCGGCCATTAATAACAATAAAAAGAAAGTGACTGCTAAGATAGAGCCACCGGGAAGGCTGGCGAAATAAATTGGCATCGTCATAAACGTTAATCCTGGCCCCGCATTTGGTTTTAAGCCAGCAGCAGCCAAAGCAGGAAAAATCATCAAACCAGCCAATACGCAAACCAGACAGGAGAGGATTACAACCCAAATACTCGATCTACTAATACCTTTGTTATTAGGTAAATAGGAGCTATACGTAATGTGGATCCCCAAACCGATAGACAATGAAAAAAATGCCAATCCTAAAGCATCTAAAACACCTTTTCCTGTCAAGCTACTGAAGTCTGGGTATAAGAATAATTTTAGCCCTTCTGATGCGCCAGGTAAGCGAATGCCGACAATAATTAACATTATCATGATCAAGAATAACAGTGGCATCATGACCTTAACTGATTTTTCCAAACCTTTTTGCACACCAGATAATACCACGAAGCAGGTTAGCCCTGAAAATGCCAGATGTGCGATTATAGGCCACCATGGATTGCTGATGAAACTGGTGAAAATAGATGTTAGTTGAGAACTGTCTGTAATATTCAGCTTTCCTGTTCCCGCCATCACCGTGTAACCTATAGTCCAACCACCGACAACACTGTAAAAGCTATAAATACACCATGAACTGAATATACCTATAAATCCAACCCACCCCCAGTGTTTACCAAGTAATTTTTTAAACGCGTTAACGGCCACTTCACCCGTACTACTTCCCAGCATATTTTCAGCCAACAGAACCGCTAGCCCAATCACAAAACTAAACAATAAAAATACAACCAGAAAGGCACCACCACCATTTGTTGCTGAAACGTACGAGAATTTCCAGATGGCACCAATGCCAACAGCAGATCCGGTTGCTGCTAATATGTGCCCCAGACGGGATGTCCATTGTTGACTCATGCTAACCCCCGAACAGATACAGTGTCAGCGCATGTCGTTAGGCCCACAACCATAAGCAAAAAACCAGCAGCAGCAATCCAAACATGCTCACCCGTTTGCAGGTTAACCATAGGCGGGGAAATGATATATTTTGCCCCAATGAATAGGGTAAAGGTCATAAAGCCCAATACCCAAATATCTTTAGATGATAAACAGTATGTCATAATAATTGTTAACTTATTTGTTGTGAAGATAATTGTATACGTGATAGTAATCATCACAATTACTTGGATTCCACTGGCGAAACTAGATTCTGATTTAACAATCAGTGATAAGCATCATATTCACTGATACTTACAAGATACAGAATGATAGTAATAATAACAGCCAGAATCGCCAATAACTGCCCCTAAGCCCTAAGTAATATGCCACTAATCCGAAAGGAGTTTAAACGTCTCCATTATCCCGCCAGTATTATTGCGCAATGTGTCTATTGATATCTCCATCTATGCTCTGAATCCTGTTGGCTTGGAGGAAATATGACGAAATGGAGGATTATAGTAGTTCATGCCACGATACATTAGTGGGTGCTGTGTTTAGTGCTTTTGCTCAACACAACAGTCCGCTGTCGTCACCATCAATAAAAGCGGTGCTAATTACAGCACCCTCACCATGCTCAATGTCGGAAACCATAGGAAAAAAGCATCGCAATACGACAAAATAACTACCTGTATATCCGGCATTCCACATTTCATTCATAATTTATTATTTTAATTAAGTACTCAAGAGAAATTAATTGCAAATTTGTCACCATAACCCCCCAGCAACGTATTGAGTTCTTCTTCTATCGTCTCTTGAGTCCAGGTCATAAATCGTCGCCAGTGATATTTGGCCTGCTTCCAGACGATTTCAATCAGATTCAGTTCCGGGCTGTACTCCGGGAGGTAAAGTAAAACCATATTATGCTCACGTAACCACTCCTCTTCGATTTTTGCCTCAATACTATGATGGATACGGGCATTATCCAGCACTAAAAATGTCAGGCGATTGTCTCCCTGCTTTGCTATCTGTGCCAAAAAATCCATCACGTTAACTCGCGTGATATTGCCGGATACCGGTTTCATCGCCCCCAAAAATATGCGCTTTTTCCTTTTTGGCGCGTTCCTGAATGCAAGGGTATTCCTCATTCAGCCACACTTGTACACGAGCCGGGTCTTGCTCCCACGCTTTTTTCAACGGCTTTTGCGGTGTAAATTCCTAGCGTTTCAGATAATCCCCCAGGGTACGAACCAGAATATCGATGCGCCAGAACAGCTTGATCAAAGCTCCAACGGCGCGGGCAAAGGGCAAAGTCCAGATTGGAGTGATCTGGCATGTGGTTTCATAGTCTCAATCACTTTCTGTTGCTGAATGGCATGCAGACGACCCAGTTTATTTTTAGGACCGCGCTTTTTGGCGACAATCGCGAAGTTACCTTCAACTTGATAACATTTGTACAAGCATCCGGCAGTATCGGGCTGAATACTCAGTAGCTGACCGATTTCGCAAAAGGTTTTCTTTTCCAAACGAAGCCAGATAATTTGCTGCCTCAGCAGTTCTTGTTGCTCAATCCTGAGCTTGCGTGCTTCTATTTTCATTTATACAATATATTAGATATAATTTGCCGTCGGGCTAATACCTTTTCATAATATTGAGCCACTAAGGTTAGTGGAGAGCTTGACTCCTGGCGCCGCGGGGAGTCAAGCGGTGTCCTATCATTTTGGAAAGCTACTTAGTTCATTGTTTCCTAAAAAATTGATCAATATTTATCTCAAAGGAACTATTATGGTTTGTTAGGAGATTAATTTTCAAAAAAAGGTCACCATCACTTTCTTTCCTGATTTCTTCAAACTTCATTAACTCCACAGAACTAGCTCTTCATTATCACTTGAATATCCAATAAAAGTAGAAATTGTTAACCTCGGTGTTCCATTTGACGGAGCAACGGCATGCACATTTCTTGGGTTAAATAGAAGTATCTCACCCTTTTTAGGTTTGTATACTATATCCGGTTTTCGTATTTTCTCTCTATCCATTCCATAAGCAAGATCGGGGTTTTTATTTTGAAAATTATGGAATTCTTGGTCAGTAGCTTTCCAGTTCCATAATTCTATTTCTCCCCCTTTTTCTGGAACATCAAGATAGATATTAAAAGCCAATTGTTCTTTTATTGGGAAATGCTTATTGAGCTCTGGGGCGTCTCTTAAAAAAATATCCTGATGAGGTTCGGCCGACGAGCCATCTTTAAAGATTCTAGCTAGACCAGAGAACATTTTGTTTCCCTTAAAAGTCGCCAGCTTTGCACCTTTAACCCAAGAGGTGTCTAATTCAGAGAGCAAATAGCTTATTGGTGATAAATATGGAAAACACGCATCTCTTAATTCAAAATTCCATTTATTTGCATTTTTATAATAAAAATCTCTTTTTTCCATGCTATCTATAGATTCAAAGAAAGCCATTCCTATCCTTCCAATTTTAGGAGCGTTTTCGTAGTAACCAATATTCATTCTATTAAGAATTTGTTTAGATATCTTTGAGGATATTTCATGGTCATAACTTGAGGAAATTGATACTATTTTAGCCTCACCATGTAATAATTCACTGATTACACTATAATTTAATCTATCAACCATAACAATGCCTTTCATTTTATCTCCCTTATAGTTCTACATCACAAAAAAGCAAATAACATTAAAATAAATTAATTATTAATTGTTAATATTTTCATTCTTTATTTTAGAATAGTGTGACATCACACCTATTTTTTCGTATTCATTACATCGATTATATTGACAGAGATCACCCATTTTGATAGTGAGCCCAAGTATACTTTAATTAATACTTCCCGAAATTTTTTTGCTCAACCAACCAATAAATGATGGTTATTATATTGATGAAATAAATAAACCTTGTTATAAAATAAAAATAATTAATTGACAGAGATTTATGTCAATGGTAAAAATAAATTACTACTCATTAATATTCAACGTGTATTAAAAAATGATTGCAACCTTAATATTTGTTCACTTTTTGGCAATTCTTTCTCCTGGCCCTGACTTTTTCTATGTAATGACATCATCATTAAATAATGACAGAAAATTAAAATCTGTATTAGGAGTTACATTTGGAATTATAGTTTGGTCGACACTATCTGCATTAGGCTTATCAATAATAATAACCGCTAATAAAGAAATAATGTACTTCATTACTATAGCAGGGGTTTTCTATCTGCTATATTTGTCATTAAAAATATTCAAAGCTAGAAAAGAAAAAATAATAAAAACCACAAATATTAGCCGTGGATTTTTAGGCGGATTCATAACAAATATAACAAACCCAAAATCAATAATTTATTTTACAAGCATATTATCAATATATTTATCCGGAGAGTACCAAGCAAATACATATACTTTATTATCCATAATATGGATTGAATCATTTATTTGGTTTTATTTTGTCTCTATGGTATTTTCAAATACAAAAGCCGTAGACATTTATAATAAAAAGAAAGAAATAATAGATATTTTAATCTCTATATTGTTAGCAATGATGGCTATAGGTGCTATTGTATTCCAGGTAAGATCAGCTGTATAAAGATAAAATAACTCACTTCAATGGATACATATCACTGAGTGTAATAAAATAATTGACCGAAAAACTTTGGTGAACAAAAGCGACACATATTTGTGCCACTGAGTTTTCATTTTTTATTATTACAGAAAAATAAAAAATAATATAACCCATTGATTTATAGGTGTATTGAAGCGACAAGTGAGCGAATCCCCAGAAACATAGATAACTATGTAGCTAGGGTAAGTGAACGAAAGACAACTTAACTTGAAAAATAGCAGGAATAATTAGCCATTTCCTTGCTGTATTTCAGGTTTTGGGGATTTGGTTTCTCCCTTAATACGGTCATAAACAGCGAATACGGCCATTGATAACAGAGTTGGTATTAACCATGCCATCCCTTGTTCTGCCAGCGGTAAATGTGTTGTCCATTTTGGCAGTAAATATGACATATGTTCTGATGTTTTAATGGCATCCAAAATCCCAAACATCAGGCTGACCAGCATAGCGGGAGCCAGAATACGGGTGAAGTTATTCCACCAATGAATAGTAAAACTCAATAATATCAGTGCAATACAAGGCGGATAAATTGCCGTGAGCACCGGAATTGAAAATGTAATCAGATGGTTTAAACCCAAATTGGAAACCAGCATGGAGAACAACCCCAGGCTTAGAACCAATGTGCGATAAGAGAGCGGCAGATAACGGCTGAAGAACTCAGCACAAGCGCAGGTTAAGCCTATTGCAGTTACCATACAGGCTATGAAGATCAATACCGCAAGGAAAAAGCTTCCATAGTTACCAAAAACACTCTGAACATAAGCATGCAAGATAGTCGCACCATTGTCAGCTTTTGGTACTAATATGCCGCTACCTTCCCCCAATTTGAACAAAGAGAGGTAAACCAGAGCCAGACAAAGCCCTGCAATCAAACCAGCCCACATGGTATAACGGGTCAGTAATGAAGAAGATTTTACCCCTCTGGAACGCGCAGCATTGACAATCACAATACCGAATACCATTGCAGCTAGGGTATCCATTGTTAGGTAACCATTCACAAGACCATTTGAAAACGGAGTTTTCTGATAAGTCTCAATAGCAGGGATAGAGTGGCCTGCTGGCCATAACACAGCGGCAACGCCCAGAATTACCAATGCCAGTATTTTGATTGGTGCCAACACATGTCCAACGCTATCCAGTAATTTGCCCGGATAAAGCGAAACCAGAACCACCAGTAAAAAATAGATTATGCTGTAAATGAAAAGCGGAAGTTCTCCAGAACCTACCAACGGAGCGATACCCACTTCAAAAGAAACGGTCGCAGTTCTCGGTGTTGCAAACAGCGGGCCAACAGCCAGATAACAGACAGTCGCCAGTATTAAACCCGCAGTCCTACCGATAGGGGAACTCAGTGCTTCAATCCCGCCGCCTACTTTCGCCAAAGCAATAACGGTAATGACAGGTAGACCTACAGCAGTAAGCAAAAAGCCAGCGGCAGCGACCCAAACATGCTCGCCCGCCTGCAAGCCAACCATAGGTGGAAAAATGATATTTCCCGCACCAACGAACAGAGCAAAAGTCATAAAGCCTAATGCCCAAATATCCTTAGATGATAAACGGTATGTCATAATGATTGTTAACTTATTGTTACTGAAAGAATTGCATTTGCAATAGTAACTATTGCAAATACTTGAATTTTCACTGGCGAAACAGGATCCTGGTTTAACAGTCAGTGATAAGTATCATATTCCCTGATACTCGCAAGACACAGAATGGTAGTGGTAAGAACAGCCAGAATCGCCAACAACTGCCTCCAAGTAAAACTTTTATAGCGCTAAAAGGCAAGCAACAAACCAAAAAGCAGAGTAATATCTCAAACTAATTTTTAAAACTAGTGATTATTATCATCTATCATTGAATACACACTATATGATTTGCACTTTTTTTATTCACTTTGATTAATAAATCATTTTTTGCCCGTGTTATTACCATTAAATTACATTAACCTTTTGATTTTTTAATCAGTTTACCTATATCAGAGACAACAAGCAGCTGAGGTAACAAGAAACTAAATGTGGAACCTTTGCCTACAGTGCTTGAAATATCGAGATGTGTATTGTAATGAAGCAAAGCATGTTTCACGATCGCCAACCCCAACCCACTTCCACCTGTTTGTCGTGAACGAGCACGATTAACCCGATAAAAACGCTCAGTCAGGCGCGGTAAATGCTCTTGGCTGATCCCTTGACCATTATCTTCGACTTTGAACAATGCTCCCTGAGAGGATCTAGACCAACTAACTACAATGCGAGTACCTTCCACTGTGTGGTTAATCGCATTGTAAACAAGGTTCGACATTGCACTTCTCAGTTGATCTTCATTCCCGAAAACCCGTAGTTTTTCATCAATATCAAACGCAATATCATACCGTTTATCTGCCAGTGTCAGCACTTCTTGCTGCAATAAAGCCAACATAGCAGGCACATCAACAATATCATGCATATCCACCTGCGATCCGATTTCAATTCTGGAGAGATGCAATAGTTGTGTAACCAAACCATCCATTCTTCGGATCTGTTCCTGCATTATCCTGATCGCCTTCTGATTTGTTTCTCTACTCAGTTCCTGATCTTGCATCATTTCCAGATAACCTTGCAGTACTGTTAATGGTGTTCTCAACTCATGACTGGCATTGGCAAAAAAATCGCGGCGGAAATTTTCTAATCGCCGCTTTTGTGTAATATCACGGGCGATCATCAATAGTAGCCCTTCCGCATATGGCATTAACTGGAATTCCACCAGATGACTATTATTTAATTCGATGGAAAGAGGATAAGTGAAATCTCCCGCAGTCATATAGCGACTGAAATCAGGATAGCGAAGCAAATTAAAAATAGGCTGCCCATTATCCTCAGGCCAGCGGAATCCTAATAAATGTTGAGCTAAGCGATTACACCAGAAAATATTACCTTCCACTGTCATCATCACCAGCGCATCCGGTAATGATTCCGCCCCACTACGGAACCGTTTTATCAGTAATGCCAACTCCCGACGACGCTTACGGTTACGTTGCTGCAACTGATAAATGCCATAAAATATGGGTTCCCACCCTCCACGACCTGAAGGAGGCAACATACTGCGATCCAGCCAGAGCCAGTCTGATAATTTCAACAAGTTGTAACCATGCCATACCAGCGCCAGCAATAATGCAACCACCAGCAACCACGCCAACTGACCAATAAAGAAAGATAAAATAATCGCAGGCAAACAAAAAACAAACAGACCCAGTACTAACTGCTTCCAGGATAACCGCTCCAGCACGTGACTCTCTCCGGCATGAAATTAAATGCTTATCATAATTATTTGGTTTACTTAGCTTTTTACCTGATTTTGTTTATCTGGTTTTGTTCACTAAGTGATATTCAATAAATCTGCCCACATCAGACCTATCCACATAAAGCCTATCCACACAAAATCTATCCATAAAAAGCCAAGCGATGAAAACCAGACAGATTAATAACGGGTGGAGAAACGATAACCTGTACCACGAACAGTCTGTACCATTTTATCGTGTCCACCGGTTTCAAGCGCCTTACGTAATCGACGGATATGCACATCAACAGTACGATCTTCCACATAAACATTCGCTCCCCATACATAGTTGAGTAACTGTTCACGGCTATAAACACGTTCAGGATGTGTCATGAAAAAGTGGAGCAGTTTGAATTCTGTTGGCCCCATATCCACATCCTGCCCCTGGCTGGAAACTCGATGGGATACGGAATCCAACATTAACCCATCCATATTGATAATATCTTCCGCTGCCATAGGAGATATGCGACGCAATACAGCTTTAACACGAGCAATCAATTCTTTTGGAGAAAATGGCTTAGTGATGTAATCGTCTGCGCCAACATCAAGCCCACGAACCCGATCCTCTTCTTCTCCCCTCGCAGTCACCATAACGACAGGAATCTCTTTGGTATTACTGCTGCGCTTCATTTGTTTAATAACTTGTATTCCTGAGCCACCAGGCAGCATCCAGTCCAATAACACTAAATCAGGGTAAGGCTCCAACAGACACCCGATAGCTGTATCATAATCTTCTGCTTCAACAGGTTCATACCCGTTCTGCTCCAGCACAAAACACACCATTTCACGAATTGGGGTTTCATCTTCAACAACCAAAATACGTCTAACCATGGTTAATCCTGTCAATATTATTGACTTCAGCAAAGCTCACAGTCATTCATTGTGAGTCAATTTTATTACAGTTTTATGAAATCCTGCCGTCTTCATCATAAAACTGTAATCAACATTACAGAGAATTTATGACATTGCTGCCATATTTCATTGTGGTTGCGAAGCTGCTCGAAAACCTGCGAATGAAATCGTAATTACACACGACATCCCTTGAGCACTCATTATAATTAATAACCGAACGGATAAGCGGAAAGCGGAAAGCCGAAACAGCAAAAAAACAAAACAAGAGAAGCAAGGTTAAGAAAAACAGAGTAAAAAAATATGCGAATCATTCATACGTCAGACTGGCATCTTGGGCAATATTTCTTTACCAAAAATCGTGCCGCAGAGCATCAACACTTCTTACAGTGGCTTATTGAGCAAATAAATGAATATCAGGTTGATGCCCTGATTATTGCCGGAGATGTTTTTGATACGGGCTCTCCTCCCAGTTACGCCCGTGAGTTATACAACAGGTTTGTCGTGGACTTACAATCCACTGGCTGTCAGCTCGTTATTCTTGGTGGAAATCATGATTCCGTCGCCACACTCAATGAATCAAAGACCTTATTTTCTTACCTGAATACTACCGTCATTGCTTGTGCAGGAACTGATATCCAGCAACAAATTAAGTTACTGAATAACAAAAATGGTCAACCTGGTGCCATTCTCTGTGCCATTCCTTATCTGCGCCCACGGGATATCATGATAAGTCAAGCGGGGCAATCAGCCACCCAGAAACAACAGGCACTACAAGATGCTATTACGGAACACTATCATCAGCTCTATCAGCAGGCTTGCCTATTACGGGAACAACTTGGTCACCCTCTGCCGATTATCGCAACCGGGCATCTGACCACTGTAGGGGCCTCTACCTCCGATTCTGTCCGGGATATTTATATTGGCACACTGGATGCCTTCCCCGCTCAAGCGTTTCCTCCTGCTGACTATATTGCTCTGGGGCATATTCATCGTCCACAACTTATCAATCAGGCTGAACATATTCGTTACAGTGGCTCACCCATCCCCTTAAGTTTCGATGAAGTCGGGCAAGAAAAAAGTGTCTGTTTGGTTGAATTTAAGGAGGACAAGTTTAATGGTGTCACCCTGTTACCCATTCCTGCTTATCAGCCCATACAATTAATCCGGGGGAATTTGCAGCAAATCGAGGAACAATTACAAACTTTCAGTGACTATCAGGGAGAGCGTCCTATTTGGCTGGATATTGAAGTTGCAACTCAAGATTACCTGCATGACATTCAGAAACGCATTCAGTCTATGGTTGTCGATCTGCCAGTCGAAATTATCTTTTTACGGCGCAGTAAAACCACACGACAAATCTTATTGTCGGAAAAAAACAAAGAGACACTTACCGAATTGAGTGTATACGAAGTTTTCGAAAGACGACTGGCATTAGCCGAAATTGACGATCAAACGCAGAAACAACGCCTGACTACCCTTTTCAGGCAAACACTGGACGATATTGCTCAACAACATACCTAATAACAACAATTCAGAAACTATAGTTCAAAAACAATGGCTCAGAAAAAAGAGTAGGATGCAATAGCATGAAAATTCTTAGCTTACGGCTAAAAAATATTAATTCTCTACAAGGTGAATGGAAAATCGATTTCACAGCAGAGCCTTTTGCCAGTAACGGATTATTTGCTATTACCGGCCCGACAGGTGCAGGAAAAACGACCTTGTTGGATGCTATCTGCCTCGCCTTATATCACGAAACCCCACGGCTCAACACCATTTCAGCCAATCAGAATGAATTAATGACCCGCCATACAGCCGAATGCTTGTCAGAAGTTGAGTTCGAAGTTAAAGGGGTTGCTTATCGTGCCTTCTGGAGCCAGCGTCGTGCCCGCAATCAAGCTGACGGCAAACTCCAACCCCCTAGAGGAGAATTAGCAGATAAAAAAACAGGCAAGATTTTAGCTGACAAGATACCGGATAAAAAAGAGAAAATTGCTGAAATAACTGGTCTTGATTTCAAACGTTTTACTAAATCTATCCTCCTGTCACAAGGTGATTTTGCCGCATTCCTAAATGCAGATGATAAAGATCGTGCCGATTTACTGGAAGAACTAACCGGTACAGAAATTTACGGAATCCTGTCGCAGGAAATTTATCAACGCCACAAAGAAGCCCAATTGGAATTAAATATCCAACAAGCAAAGGCTTCTTCAATTGAATTATTAACTCCGGCACAAATCGAAGAATACCAAAATCAGCAACAACAGCTTATCGCAGCAGAAACTCAGCTCAACCAACAACTTAAAGACTTGCAGACAACCGAACATTGGCTCATACGACAAAATGAATTAGAGCAAGCATTAACTAATAACAAATTACTTTTTCAACAGGCGGAGCAGGCCATTCAAGATGCCTACCCCCAGTTACAACAACTGGCTGCCAGTGAACCTGCCGAAAAACTTCGCCCATTGTGGGATGCTCAAAATCGGGCTCTTAATGAAAAGCAACGACTTGATGAGCAACACAGAAAAATAGCACAGGAGATTGAACAACAATGTTCTTTATTACAACCAGCCCAACAAAAGCAAGTTGAGCTGGAAAATGCCCAAAAAGAGCATATACAGCATCATATGCGGCAGGAAAAACTGATTGTTGAACACATCGTGCCACTCGATCATGAGATTGAAATTCAATCGAAAGATTTGCTCACTCAAGAGAAAGAAGTTACTGCATATAATCGTGAACTGACAGAAATATTGTCTCAATATCAAGTGGCGAAAACTCAGTACACCACACTGAATAAAGAACAAAAAACGCTGGAATCATACTACGAAGAACACTCTTATTTCCGTAAGCTGGAGAGTAAACTGCCTGAATGGAAACAGCTCTTTTCTCGCCAGAAAGAAAAACAAATCCAGATAACCAGACTCAGGCAAAAAAACCAGCAAATTACCACTGATCTAACCTGTACCAATGAGCATCTGAATGCCTTAAATACGACGCTGGTACAACAAGCTGCACAAAACCAGCCCTTACAGGATGAACTGATCCTTACCGAAAAAAAACTGAGTAGCTTACAAGCCATTCACCCATTGGAACAGTTACAAAAACAGTTATCAGATTACCAGTCACAACTCAGTTCACAAAACCAACTGGAGATTTTGCAGTCCCAGATCCAGCAATTACAGGCAACGATTTCAGATAATGAGACACAACTTGCACAAACTCAGACATTACTGGAACCTTTACCCACTCAGATAACCGCTCTTGAACTGCAATTAACAGAAACACAGCAACATCATCAGGATTTAGCTGAACGTATTCGTCTGGAACAGCGGATCATCAGCCTGGAACAAGAACGCAACCAATTGAAGGAAGGTGAAGCTTGCCCGCTTTGTGGGGCAACGCATCACCCTTTGATCACCGAATACCAAAATATCGCCCTGCCAAAATCAGAAGAGCGCTTAAAAGTCCTGAGCCAGAAAATAGAACAACTACAAGGAGAACGCTCTGCTTTACAGCAAAAACAGCAGCTTCAACAAGAGCGAAGTGAGCAATTACAGCAATCCATTACACACCTCACATCTCAACTGGCAGAGATGATTAAACAATGGCAACACCATTACCAACAGCTACAATCCTCTGAATTTACAGTAGATGAATTATCAGCAGAAACAGGGGATATAGGTCATTTTATTGATCAACGGAAAGCGGCTTACCTACAACACCAGAAACAGTACGAAGCACTATTACAAGCTGAAAAACAGTATCAGGCTGCGGAAAAATCACTCTCGAATCATCGTGAACAGTACAAATCGTATGAACAAGAAATCGCCCTGAAAAGGGTCAAACAAGATACTTATCAGAAACAATTAACTGAAAATACAGCGGAGCTGCGCCAGACAGAAGCAGAATGCACAGCAACAACAGAACAACTAACTTTTGAATTACATGATACCCCATTTGTACTACCGGAACCGCCGGAGGTTGAGAACTGGCTACAGCTACGTAATAACGAACTAAAAAACTATCACGCTTTGCGAGAAAAGTGGCAACAATTACAACGGGAACAGGCAGCCCTGCAAAGTAAACTTGATGAACTGAAAAAGCAAAAAGATAAGCTGACCGATAAACTACAAACACTAAGTGAACAGCAACAACGGCAAAAACGGTTATTACAACAAACTCAACAAGAGCGTTATCAATTATTTGGCGAACAATCCATCAGTGCCATCCGTCAGGAATTACAGCAAAAGACAAATGAATTGGATAGCACCTATAAACAAGCAACGACAGCTTTGCAGCAGTTACAGGACAAAATGAATCAATTAACGGGTGCAGCCAGTGAAATTGAACGAAGCTGTCACACTGCCGAAACCGAATGTAAATTAACATCCAACACTTTCCAGCAAAGGTTGCAACAACAAGGTTTTTCTAATCAAGCTGCTTTTGAGCAAGCTTTGCTGATGCCTGAACAGCGAGAAGCTCTGCAACAATTACAAGAACAACTTACCAAACAGAGCCTGCAAGCTAAAACACGATATCATGAATCAGAACTTATATTACAACGGCATAGAGAAAAATCACCGTTACTGCTGGAACAATACGAACCGTCACAAGTAACCGAACTCTTGACTAAGATCGCCGACGAACTAAAACAAAATAACCAATTACAAGGTGCAGTAAAAAACCGGCTCAACAACGATGCCAATCGTCGGCATCAGCAGCAAGAACTACTGACACAAATTGCCCTTTCACAACAAAACTACGACGATTGGAACTATCTCAATAACTTACTCGGCTCTGCTGATGGTGCTAAGTTCCGGCGTTTTGCTCAAGGGCTAACATTGGATCATTTAGTCTATCTGGCAAATATTCGGCTAGAAAAATTACACGGCCGCTACTATCTACAGCGCAAACGACAAAACAAAGATGATGGTGGATTAGAATTACAGATTGTCGATACCTGGCAAGCCGATGCAATTCGAGATACCAAAACCCTCTCAGGGGGTGAAAGTTTCCTCGTTAGTCTGGCACTGGCATTGGCTCTGTCTGATCTGGTCAGCAACAAAACTCAGATAGAATCCCTGTTCCTTGATGAAGGCTTTGGTACTCTGGATTCAGAAACCCTTGATATCGCTCTGGATGCCCTCGATCACCTGAATGCAACAGGAAAAACCATCGGTGTTATCAGCCATGTTGAAGCGATGAAAGAGCGTATCCCTGTGCAAATCAAAGTAGAAAAAATGAATGGATTAGGAGTCAGTAAGTTATCGCCGGAATTCAGTGTTCATTGTCATAACAGAAATTGATATAACAAGACCATAAGGGAATTTGCCTGTCGTAAAATCCGTCTTTGGACGGATTTTACGGTGCAATGACAATATTGATAATAGTTCTAGATATTAGTTATACACCCATCATCAGAACCGCCAGACAAAACCAGCATTAACACTATTGTCCTGATGAGCAGAAGATAACAATCCACTATAACCAAGCGTAAATGACACATTCTTGCCTGCTGTCATTTCAGCATTTGCCTTCAAGACAAGGCCATCACGCGAAACCGGAACACTGTGGGCAACGAAAATTTTGTTACTTCCACGAAACGCTGAACTCACCGCGCGTTCACGTTCACCATACTGGTGTTGCCAACCTAACTCACCACGCAGGGCAATAATAGCTCCCCACTTGGTCTGCCAATCATGGTTAGCACGTAATCCAAGTGTGGAAAGCGTTGTTTCTGTATGCTGTTTATCAGCCTGAAGCGCTACGGGGCCACCACTTTCGTTAATATCATTATTACGGAAACCAACATAAGAAAGATTCATAAACGGTTCCAGATTTACCGGAGCTATAGGCAGATTGTACGCAGCTTCAACAAATAACTGTGCCGTCCGGCCACCATATTTTGCTTCCCCGCGATCGTACTGATAGCCATAGTTGACAGGACGATTGGTATCAATGCGATGCCAGGTGTATCCACCTCCGGTACGCAGCGCCAGATCACCAAAGCGACGATCACCATAAAGAGCGATGTGATAGTTATTACTGTCGGCACTGGTATGGTAGCCACCGTCAAGAGAGGTACGGGTATAACCAGTGGCGATACCAAAATGACTATAATTATCAATCGAACCGTCAGCTCCGAGTAGTACCCCGTAAGTGGAGGACTGATAGCCAGTAGCATTAAGTGTACCGGAGCCATGGCTCCATGCCCCAAGCAAACGAACCCAGGCCCCCTTATTCTCTCCATGATTACCATCTGCATGATTACTATTTACGTTATTATTCTCCGCATAAATACCGGATGATAACGAATGACCTTCAGCCTGCCTCAATCGGGTATTCAGGGTATCACGCAAGTAACGACTTTCATTAAGCAATGCAGAAGTTATGTCCGCATGGATTTGTCCATCAAGTTGTTTGAAAGCAGGACGAACCTGATCGGCAGAAGTAGATGGCAAAATACTCTCGTAAACCGGATTACCAGCACCGAGGGAATCAACAGCACCAGCCACAGAGCGTTCATTCTGCGTCAGTGCTACATCGGCAAAAGCGGTATTATTACGTGCTATATTGAGCGTCACTTTACTGGATTGATATGACAAGTTAGTGTTCAAGAAGAGATAGTTAGAATCAACTTTATCAAAACGCCCGCTGATATCTTTTTCTGTACTGAGAATATTATACTGCCGACCTGTCAGGTTATACGCTTTATCGTCAGCAAGATTATCGTGAGAAAGGAGGTTATTACTGTTCAGGAGAGCGATTTCTACCTTACCGCCGTTGATTTGTACCTTATCTCCTGCATGGATATTGTCATTGCGTCCATCAGATGTGATTTCAACAGAATAACGGGAGCCAGATTCAAAGGTAACTTCACGAGAAACATTGAGCTTACCAATAGAATAACCCGGACTGACCGTTCCTCCACGCTGAACCGCAAGGGAACCGAGGGTGCCATAACCACTGAATACACCGTTATCTTTTACCAAAACTGAGGAAGCCAGTGAATCGCTGATCCCCAATAATCCCTGTTTAACTACCGTCGGGCCAGAATAAGTATTCTTGCCAGTGAGGAATAACGCACCATTACCCTGTTTGATTAATCCACCGTGGCCACTGATATCATTACTCCAGATATCAACTTCACACTGTCTGCCTTCACAAACACGTTCGGTCGGTTTGCCTTTGTCGAGAACAGCACCAACACCGGGAATATCAGCGATAAACTGTCCATCCCCATAAATAACACCCTCTGGATCAGGAATACGAAAAGTCGTTGGAATATCCTCTGCCGTATAAAACATGCCAGGGCCATTTATCGCTTTACCGAGGTTAATCATTCCCCAACCGTAAATCTCATCAATGCCTGGTTTGCCCATATCAGTAGCAGTAGTACGGAGCACAGAAGAAACCTGAGCACCACTCATATACGGGAAACGCTCCATCAGAATAGCAATACCACCAGCAGCGTGAGGGGCTGCCATTGAAGTGCCACTGAATTTTTCATAATCGGTTTTTAGCGTATCCACACTTGTTCCATTTATCACTGAGCTATATATGTAACTACCTGGTGCACTGACACACAAACTGGCGGTATAACCACAGCGGGATGAAAATCCACTGATACTATAGGGAATGTTATTGCTGCTATTAGCATCTTGCTGCAAACTGGCAACCGTCAACCAGTTTGGTGCAATATCTGGGACAAACCAGGCCAAACCCGCGATAGCATCCGGCTCATTATAGTTGCCGCTGTTACCCGCAGCAAAAATGGTCACAATGCCACTACGCCCGGCATCAATTGCGCCCTGATACGCCCCACCCGGTTTTGTTCCCAATATTGATTTGATTTGATCGAACTGTTTCTGGGCATGTTCCAGATGGAAATGTGGCCCTTTGGGATCCCTCCCTGCATCTTCAAGCTTTCTATCAATACCAATGCCCCAACTGTTATTGATAATACGGGCTCCACTTGCTATCAGTGCATCCCATCCAGCCTGATATACACCACCGTCATTACCTAAAATAATGCCGTCCTCAGGGCCGGGATCGCCATTTTCAGCACTAATGATCTGGGCATTATAGGCCACACCATGCATTTTCCCGCCGTCACGGCTACCGGCAGCAATACCAGCAACATGAGTACCGTGATTTCCTAATTTGCCCCCCCGTTGTCGGCTCGGTGTACCATCGTAAGAGAAGGGATCACCTTTCTTCACCGCAATATAGGGATCGGTATACTCACGTATTCCGAAGGTGTAAAGATTGATAACCTTATCTTTTCCTACAAACTCAGGATGCTTGGCGTAAACAGCCTGATCAAATATTCCTAGTTTGATCCCTTTGCCGGTATAGCCTTTTGCATATGCTTCATCTGCGTGAATCGCACCAAGCCCCCACTCTGCAAGGAATTCACCTGATTGCCAACTGGTAGGATCACCCAACTTACCAGTTTCAATATAATTTTCCGCATATGCTCCGACGCTGCCAGCCGCAAGACAACAAGCAACGGCATAGTAAAGTACACATGGTTTCGTTTTGAATAAATTAGTTTTGAATAGATTAATTTCGGATGGGGTATTCTTAAATAGACCTGTCTTCTTCTTATTCATTTCAATCACTGTCCATTGTTGATTTGCCAAAATATCATTGCCATACCGCAAAAAAACTCTGTAACGAACTCAAAGGGATTGACGCAAATAACACTGCGATATTTTTCTTTGCCAATAAATCCCACATGAATCAATAATGACACACGCAGAATTGCACAATTAATTAACAATTAATATTCATTTATGTAACTTTATTTAATAGGGTGTACCAACGAATAACATTTATGGTGGGGAAGTTTTTTTCTAAAGGAGAAAAGGGATCTCCCACTACTGGCAGAGATAATTCCCAATATAGGAGAAAAGAAACAAACAATGAGATGTATTTCATAGCTCACACAATCTTGATCTATAATACTGCTCCTTTTGCAACATATTCAAAACACCATGGAACGATTTGTAGAAAACGCTATGTATGCTTCTCGCTGGCTACTTGCACCAGTTTATTTTGGTTTATCACTGGCCCTGTTTGCTCTGGCTATAAAATTCTTTCAGGAAATTATTCACATACTGCCACATATCTTTTCGGTTTCTGAATCAGAACTTATCCTGACCCTTCTTTCTCTGATTGATATGGCACTGGTTGGTGGGTTGTTGGTAATGGTCATGTTTTCCGGCTACGAAAACTTTGTTTCCACACTGGATATTGAGGAAAACAAGGAAAAGTTGAATTGGTTGGGAAAAATGGACGCGACGTCACTCAAAAATAAGGTTGCGGCTTCTATTGTTGCCATCTCATCAATTCATTTACTGCGTGTCTTTATGGATGCCCGCAATGTTCCAGACAATAAATTGATGTGGTATGTCATTATCCACCTCACTTTTGTTATATCAGCATTTGTGATGGGATATCTGGATAAACTTACACGCCACCATCATTAACAAGGAATTCTATCCTGCATGTCTCTCCCCTGATGCCAGCCTGATATCATTTGCTGGCATTACGGGCCCCTCCTTTTTTTCGTGATGAATTGCTACGGGCTGTTTCTTTCTGTAACTCTTCAATAAACCTGTCTACAACCATTTCAACCGTTTCACTTCTGGTTGCACCAAGCCTGTTGGACAGCCCATCTATTTTTCTAATAACAGACATCCTCAACGACAGAGAAATCGATCTTTTTTTCTCCTTATCAAGGTATACATGGCTGGTAGCTTCCTTAGATTTAAAGTTGTTATGTTGAGTAAGCAGTTCTTCAATTCTGCGTACTTCTTTCCTGGTTAGCATTCCCTTATCAACGAGTTGGTAAGTGTTTCCCATTTTGCTAAACCGGATGTCAGCACAATAATGATCCCTCAATTCTCTTAAGGTGCGAGTCAGTGTCGGTTCAGAACAACTGAGTGCCTCGATCACCTTCACCTTACTGACAGGCTTTTCATGCGAAAGTAGCAAAGTTAATTTGAAATTTCTAAGTTGTTTGGGGCTAAGTAACATCGTTTTCAATTACCGGGTCAGGAATACTAATTCCTAATATCAACTATAAACACAACATCCAGCATAGCTTTTCATTCTGGTAAATCAATATTAAAACAGGTTAAAAGTTCCATAGTTTTCTCCACCAGCTCCCGAACAGAGTCCGTTATATTTCGCCCGTTCCAGAATATTCACCGCCCAACGCCAGTGCGTAGCAGGTTCACACATTGCCCCCTGGAATTTGAATACCGCCTGATTTGAATTGAGGATCTGTAAAGCATCATCGTAATCACGAGTATTCACCATCAAGGCCCGATGAATATGTTCTATTTGCCCCGGATGAATAGCCGTTTTCCCAACAAGGCCATGAGCTATGTCCAGTGCCAGCTCTTTCTCAAGCAACTCCAGATTGTCAATATGTTCACAAACTGGCGCAGTTAAATAAAAACCCCGCGAGCCAAAAACAGCTACCAGCATTTTGATCACATACCCCATCGGGCCATCATATAAAGTAAGGTCACGCGAGCGCCGCATAGAAATCAGGTTCATCAGATCGTTACCACCAATACGTAAAGCAATAATACGCTCATAGCAAGGGTGAGATTTAAGCTTATCAGCGAGCTGATTCATTTGTTGCACATCAAAAACATCTTCAGTTTCCAATGTTGGCATGATCCCAAGATGGGTTGCAGCGACAATCTCCCACCATTCAGATAATGACATCTGCGTAAATTTAGGCAAAACCAAGCCAGCGACAGCACTAAGATTAACAGTATCGACCAAATATCGTCCCATTGATTCATTGCGTGGACGGATAAAAATCAGAGGATAATGATGTTTAATATCGGTAACAGCATTCTTTGACTCTGCCAGTGCCTGTAATACAAACACGAGATTTTCGATAGCATGGGGGATTTCCTGTTCAGTGACTGAATCCTCGAGACAGATCACCAGAGAGCGCAGCCCTACAACTTTATTGTGTAGCACAATTTCAGTAATATTCTGGCGGGTCGCTGGCATATACAACGTTGCACCAAGCTGATTTGCGGAAGGGATCGATTTCATCAGACTACCTTTTTCATGCTACTTTTTTTATAATCGTTACCGCGCGATATTGACCTATTAAATCGCCCACTTCTGTAATAGCAACATTTTTCTGCTGCGCTAAATAAACCAGTAAAGCGATATCAGGATCAGCCAGTGATCGGACAAGTACCTGTTCCGGTATACGCCGCAAGACCGCGCGGGTTGCTTCTGCAATTCCAGGTTTGATACGGTTAATACTATCGATCTTATAGATGTCAGCAAGAGTTGAAATGACGGTTTTACTCAATTGCAGCAAAGCCATTTTTTCTTGCGGTTGCCAATCCGCTGCTGGTACGGTCGTCAAATCTAAGCGATCACGGTATTCTGCGACAGTATCAACTAACAACCGGCTGCATTCAAACCCACTCAGATGACCACATTTAACACAACCGTGCAACCCTTCTTCACGCCAAATTGAACGCGATATCAGCCCAGATACAGGAGCCCCCATGATGCCGAAAGGAATTAACCAATCATCATCACAAGCTGCCAGCCATGAACATCCACAAGGATCAGCCAGCACCACCAAACGGGGAGTCGCCGAATAGCCAGCTCGTCCCACCAGCGAGCGGGATAGTTCTGCCATGATTGCACCTTTGCCTGTCCAACCATCTACAAACACCAACCCTTCCGTGCCATGCTGCTGTTCTATAAATGACAGTGCTACGTTGTCAATACCACGATCCCGTATGATACTGATCCCATAGTGGTAAGAGCGTTTTCCCATCTTCCGCAAAGCCTGATGCAGCATGACGCCTAATGGCACTCCCGCCCTGACCAAACTCGCCAGCACAATCGGTGTATCACCAAAGCGTAATATCAGAGACTTGGCAAGCATTACAACTTCCGTCGCCAGTCTGGCGGCTCCCAGTTGCAACGCTTTATCGAACAACTCTAAATGATAAGAGGTTGGCTCTGGTTCCTGACTCAACATATCGGAATAATGACGAGCACCAGATTGAATTAACTGCTCTTTAACCTCAACCGGGGTCATTTCAATCTGAACGGGCTCTAGCAAAAATTGGATATCATCGGCAGCATAAGAACCAGAAAAAGGAGCAAAGCCATTCATTTATTTTTAGTTCCGGTAGTTGTATTAAAATCTGGCTTAATCATAAGTTACAATTTCTACAGAAGGAGCGACAAGAGACAATTGCGCGATTAGCGCTGGATCAACCGAGGTTTTCGGTGTTTCAAGGCAAAGCAGTATACGATCGAACTGTTGGTGTGCAACGTTATAGAGGAAATTTGGTATCCCTAATCCGTAATTATCCGTAAATGCCATAACAGACTGAATTGCATGCCCGCAGGAGATAGGAGAACGGGTTGTCGAGCCAAACTTCACAGATGCACCTGTCTGTTCAAGCCGCTCCGCCAGCAAAAATGGTTGCCAAACAAACTCGCTGGAACCGAGTACCAGCACCTTCTCACCAGCATTGGCTTGAATATCAGTACCAAGATCATACTGAATATCAGCTAACCCCAGACGTCCCCAGTTTTGAATACCGATAATATCGACCTTTCCCCGTGCTGTGATATTGACTTGAGGCATGACAGGAACAGGGGCAGAACTATCTGCCTCCCACTGCCAATTTCCTTTAACCAAAGAAACAGTAGAGACAGGAAGCGGGCAGCGTCTTATGATGCTTTGGCCACTCCAGTCCGTCAGTGTCACTGTGATGATATGTTCTATTTGATCCAGCCCGGCATGATACAAAGCCTCGAACAGATTAAGAAAGGTATTACCGGTAGTTGCTTCATCATCGATCAGAACAAGGGTACGGGCACTGCTTACCCGTTGACGCAGATGATTTTCTTGCGGCCAGTAAATCAGATGATCTGTTGCATGACTATGATCCTCTTTAAATTCACACAACAGATCACCTTCTACCGGATGGCGCGTTGATGTCAGAAACACCGAAGAGGCCACTTTTTGCCGCGTCTCCTGAAAAACGCCGGCGGCCAATCCGACCGCCGTTTCTGCCATACCGATATAGAGCACAGGGCCAGGCAAATTAATCGGAAACTGTTCTGACAACTGCCGATAAACAGCCCGCATAATAGATGGGCTGACGGGAATATGGCGGCCTAATACTTTGCTGACAAATAAGAATGCTCTTTTAGGATTACGGCGTTCAGCAATATCAAACAATGTTTCCAAAGACGTTACACCACGTTCAGCCATGATAGTCAAAGTTCCACTATTTAACTGTTTCTTATAGAGCTGGCTGTTATCAACCTGAGATGGGTAACGCTGAAGGTGATTACATGTTGTCATTCAGAGACACCTTTTAAAAAAATTTTAGCCATTTCAAGAAGTGGTGCGGTGACAGTTGTGATGCTTTCATAGAACAAATTTCCCTTTCATAAACTCAATCTTGTTACTCAAAAAATGCCTATTGCTAAATTGCCGTTAGTCACAATGGACACATTCGTTTTCCAGTCTAAATTTGGTGAAATATGCATCGCAGTCTAGAACTGAGATTCCGCTTATGTCAATCATAATATGATTTTTTATGAGCAAATTTTGTTTGACTTTTTATCATGGACAAGAAATCATAAAAAATGAAGCCAGGTTGTTCTCTATCATGCATTTAATAGAGATGTGCAATTTGTGAGGATCATAATATGACAGGATTTTAACCATATATCTGGTCATATTATGATTTTTCCATAAGTGAAATTATCGCAATTCATCGATAACGATTTGCGATAAAAAAATAATTCACGATAAAAACAATTCACCGATAAATAAGAGGTGTTATTAATGGTTTCATTAAGTAAAAATCAGTCAGTCTCTCTCAGCAAACAGAGCACTTCACTGGCTAAAATTGATTTTGGTCTGGGATGGGACCCTGTAGCCCCAAAAAAAGGTTTCTTGTCACGCTTATTCGGCGGAGACAATAATGAAATCGATCTGGATGCAAGCTGCATCCTGCTTGATAAATCTGGTAATACCATTGATGTTGTCTGGTTTGGTCAACTGAATTCAGAATGTGGTTCTGTCAAACACAGCGGCGATAACCTGACTGGTGAAGGTGACGGAGATGATGAAGTCATCAGTGTCGATTTGATCAAGCTGCCTGCCAGTGTTGAATATCTTGCCTTTACCGTTAATAGCTTTCGAGGCCAAACGTTTAATGATGTTGATAACGCTTTTTGCCGCGTTGTTGATCAAAATGGTAAAGAGCTGGCGCGCTATCAGTTAAACGAACAGGGCGCCCATACTGGTATTATTATCTCTTCTCTGTGCCGTAACAGTGGTCAGTGGGATTTTACCGCACATGGTGTTGCTTGCCGTGGGCGTACCATTGAAAATATGTCTCCACAAATCGTTGAAACGGTGGTGCGCTAATGAACCTGACTCCGGGAGGAAATGCCTCCGTCTCCAACCAGGCACTGACCATAAGGGTACTTTCCGGATCATCAGTCGATGTCTCCGCTTTCCGTCTTTATGCTAATGGAAAAGTTCAAGGGGACCCGGACATGGTGTTTTATGGTCAGCCCAATAATGACGATAACACCATTCGTCTGTCCGGCGGCAATACCGATACTGCGTTTTCTGTTAACCTGCCAGCTCTGCGGCAAGAGGTTCAGAAAGTGGCATTTACCGCGACTTGCGACGGCAATCAAACCATCTCCGACCTGCACAATCTCTCTATTCAGGTAGAACTGAACGGAAGCGTGATCTTACAAGGACATGTTGAAGTTCAGGGACGTTCAGAAGCCGCCTTGATTCTGGGTGAACTTTATCGCCGCAACGGCGAGTGGAAATTCCGCTTTATTGCTCAAGGATTTAATGGCGGTCTCAAGCCCTTAGCTGAGCATTTTGGTATTGATATTATTGATGAGACGCCAACGCCTGCTCCTAACAGCGTTAATCTGAGCAAGGTTTCTCTTACCAAAGAAAAACCCGCTATCAGCCTGAATAAACGTGATAACTACGGTGAGATACGCATCAATCTGAATTGGAATCAGAATACTGCTCCTGCTAATCGGGGAATGTTCCACAACATCTTTAACACCAACAAAGGTGTGGATCTGGATCTCGGTGCATTCGTCCGGCTCCGTAATGGTACACGCGAAGTTATACAAGCATTAGGAGAGAGCTTTGGCGCTTACCATCACGATCCCTACGTACAGCTACAAGGGGATGATCGTACGGGTAATATCAAAGATGGCGAATGGCTCCATATCAATGGTCTTGAATGGAAAAACATCAGTGAAGTTCTGATCTACGCCTTTATCTACGAAGGTGTACCTAACTGGAACAGCACTGATGGTATTGTCACCATTTATGTCAATGGGCAACCTCCGATCGAAACGCGTCTGACGGAAGGCCACAATCGCAAAAATATGTGTGCCATTGCCCGTCTTGTTAATGAAAATGGTGCCATCAAAGTAGAACGCATCAACCAGTACTTCAGTGGGCACAAAGAAATGGACAGCGCCTTCGGATGGGGTTTTCGCTGGACATCAGGCAGTAAATGAGACTTCTGCTGTGATATAGGCGCTGTTATATAAATCGGTTATCACATAATTGGAGGAATTTATGTCCTTTTTAAACAAAATTAAATCAGCTTTCAATGCTGGTCGCGAAGAATTGACCAATCAAGTTGGCCGTTTCAAAAACAAAAAATTCATGGAAGGTACTGTAGCGGTATGCGCACATGTTGCGATGGCAAGCAATGGTGTCAGCTCTGAAGAGAAACAAAAAATGGTGGGGTTTATCAAAAACTCCCCTGAACTAAAAGTGTTCGATACCACTGAAATTATCGAATTCTTCAATAAACTGGTCAGTAGCTATGAATTTGATGCTGATATCGGCAAAGGTGAAGCCATGAAATACATTATGGCGCTGAAACAGCAACCGGAAGCGGCACAACTTGCTTTACGCGTCGGTATTGCCGTTGCCAAGAGTGATGGTGACTTTGATAACGATGAAAAAAATGCTGCCAGGGAAATATGTACATCCTTAGGCTTTGCTCCAGCAGATTTTGATCTGTAATCGCAGTTAATTTAAGAGGCTTACTTCATGGTATCCACGCACATTGGTTTTCCGATGGAAACCGTTGCTGTATTTATCCTTCTGTCGGTTGGTGCGCTTTTTATCGACCTCTTTATGCATCGTCATGACAAGCCAATTTCGTTGCGCAGTGCTGCCCTCTGGTCTGTTTTCTGGGTCGCCATTGCTTTTGCTTTCGCGGGCTTCCTGTTTGTCCATCACGGTGCTGAAGTAGCAAGTCTGTTCATTACCGGTTATGCACTGGAAAAAGTACTTTCTGTCGATAACCTGTTTGTCATCATGGCAATTTTCTCTTGGTTTGCGATCCCGGATCGTTATCGTCATCGCGTTCTTTACTGGGGCATTATCGGGGCCATTATCTTCCGTGGTATTTTTGTAGCCATCGGGACAAGCCTGCTAATGCTAGGGCCCTGGGTTGAAATGGTCTTTGCTGTTGTGGTCGGTTGGACGGCAGTGATGATGCTGAAAAGTGGTGACAATGATGATGAAATCGAAGACTACTCACAGCATCTTGCCTACCGTTTGGTGAAGCGCTTCTTCCCAATCTGGCCGAAACTGCGTGGTCATGCCTTTATTCTCAGTCAGAAAGAAGTCAATACGGAACTAACCAAACCGGAAAACGCAAATGTAGTTATTGATCGAGAAAAAACGGATCGAGAAAAAACAGCTCGTGCTGGCAAAGCAGCATTTTATGCCACCCCACTGTTGCTATGTCTGGCCGTTGTTGAACTGTCCGATGTCATGTTTGCTTTTGACTCCGTACCTGCGATTATCGCGGTCAGCCGCGAGCCTTTAATCGTTTATAGTGCCATGATGTTTGCTATCTTAGGCCTGCGTACACTCTACTTTGTACTGGAAGCGTTGAAAAAGTATCTGGTGCACTTGGAAAAGGCCGTGGTTGTCCTACTGTTCTTTATTGCTATTAAATTAGGGCTTAACGCATCTGAACATATGTTCCACCACGGTTATTCTATTTCGGCAACAACCAGTCTGTTTGTGGTGCTTGGGGTTCTGGCTGCTGGCATTATAGCCAGCCTTCTGTTTCCCCAGAAAGAAAAAACAAGCTGAATCCTGTATACCCTATGGATTCCAAGGTACAGCCAACAAAGCTGCAACTTGAAAAACGATGGGAATAAATAACTATTTAATCAGTGAGGAAATAACAATGGGTGTATCTCTTTCTAAAGGTGGTAACGTTTCTCTGAGCAAAGAAGCTCCAACTATGAAAAATGTTCTGATCGGTCTCGGTTGGGATACCCGCGCGACTGACGGACAAGATTTTGACCTTGATGCTTCTGCATTCCTGCTGGCAGCAAACGGCAAAGTACGCAGTGATAGCGATTTCATTTTCTACAACAACCTGAAATCTGCTGATGGCTCTATTATGCACACTGGCGACAACCGTACTGGTGAAGGGGATGGTGATGATGAGTCACTGAAAATCAAATTGGACCAGATCCCTGCTGACGTAGACAAGATCGTCTTTGTTGTCACTATCCATGATGCGCAAACACGCCGTCAGAGCTTCGGTCAAGTTTCAGGGGCTTTCATTCGTCTGGTTAATGATGATACGCAAGTTGAAGTTGCTCGCTATGATCTGACAGAAGATGCTTCTACTGAAACGGCTATGCTGTTTGGTGAATTGTATCGCCACAATGGCGAATGGAAATTCCGTGCAGTGGGTCAGGGTTATGCTGGTGGTCTGGCTTCTGTTTGTGCTCAGTATGGCATTAACGCAGCCTGATCTTAGTCTGGCTCAATAAATCACACCGTAATTAAAAACCCTGCCTGATAATATTGGCAGGGTTTTAACTTATCGAACGGGGTTAACGTTTTCTCACAACATGATTTTCTCACAACATAAAGTACTGCTAAAGTATCTCCACATATCCAAATAACACAAGGAACGTCAAATGAGTCTTCATGTTTTATTTCGCCATAATGATATCCCTGAATTAATTCTGCATGGTAGCGCCCTCAATGAGGCCGGGTTTATTGCTGATTCATTATTCCATATCTATCAATATTCAGATGGGATAATCATCTCTCTACTTGCCCCTCAGACTGATATTGCCAACCTGATCAATGAAATTGAAAACAAGCCAGAACAAGGAATAGACAATATTCGTGAAAACGGTGAACTCTATATTGCAGGTGATTGGCTAACTGACAGTCAATTGATAGAACAGCCAATTAATATTGAAATAACATCTGGGAAAATTATTCTTAAGCCCAAATTAGCAGAACTGTTAGCCTGAGCAACAGCTCGCCGTCTTATGTCAAAAATCTCTTAGAGATATCAACCGGAAAGATTATCCATTCTTTTCCGGTTGACTATTTAATTTTAAGCAGCCGAAAAATCTACTTTCCTCCCGCCAAATCCATGAAATTACCTGTTACATACGAAGCTTCATCAGACAATAGCCACGCAATGGCTTCTGCAATTTCTTCTGGCTGCCCTCCTCTTTTCATCGGCAGGGAATTTTTAATACGCTCGATCCTATCCGGCTCACCTCCATCTGCATGCATTTCTGTATAAATAAAGCCGGGCCGAACTGTATTCACCCTAATCCCTTGCGCTGCAACTTCTTGAGATAATCCGATAGTCAATGTATCAACAGCGCCTTTTGATGCAGCATAATCAATATATTCATAAGGGGAACCCAACCTTGCAGCCGCCGATGAAACGTTAACAATCGCACCTCCTTTACCTCCATGACGAAAGGCCATTCTTTTGACAGCTTCGCGGGCACAAAGAAAATACCCTGTTACATTGGTGGCAAATATGTCATTCAACCGTTCCGCTGTTAACTGCTCAATGGTAGCCTGAGGCTTTAAGATACCGGCATTATTCACCAGCCCGGATATATAACCCAGTTCCTCTTCTACCTTTTGGAACAAGGCCACGATCTGTTTTTCATCTGTTACATCCACTTGAACAGAAATTGCCGACTGCCCCAGGTTTCGGATCATATCCACAACTTCATGAGCACTGTTTTCACGAGTACGATAACCAATACCAATATGGTGCCCTCTCTTTGCCAGACACAAAGCTGTCGCTTTACCAATACCACGAGAACCGCCTGTAATAATTGTGACTTGCTGCATAATGCACTCTTCCTCTTTATTTTTCTGATGTAATTCCTTTAATTAACTGTGACTGTGATACGCTTAGGGAATCATTAAAGGTAAATCTTATTAATGTTTAACAACAAAAAGAGCTTTCGTTGGTATAAACCCGCTTATATCGGAATAATACCCTCCGATATAAGGTTTTACTAATACCGCGGTCACACCATAATAGACTGGGGCAATGGGAGCATCTTTTACAAAGGTATCGATAGCTTGTTGGAAATATATCTGACTATTGGTTTTACCGGCTTTTTCCACCCAATGATCAAATTCTTTATTAGAATAAAATGAAACATTATTGGTTTGATTGGTGCAGAAAATATTTAAGAAAGCCATCGGATTATTATAATCTCCAATCCATCCTCCTCTGACAACATCAAACCTACCCTCATGTTCATTATCCAACATGACTTTCCATTCCTGAGCTTGCAACTTAGTGATAACACCAAGATTCTTTTTCCACATAGATGCCGCAGCAATAGCAATTTTCTTATGTATTTCTGAAGTATTATAGGTCAGATTAAATTTCAGAGGATTATTCTGATTAAAGCCTGCTTCATTTAATAATTGTCGCGCTTTTTTATTACGCTGAGATTGTGTCCAAGTTGCATATTCAGGCTGTTTCAATTTAAACCCTCCGATTCCCGGTGGAAGTATGGTGTAAGCAGGCAGTTGGCCTTGAGCGACAATCCTATTGGCAATAATATCCCGATTCAAAGCTAAATTGAGTGCTTGTCTGACTCTGACATCATTGAATGGAGGCTTTTTATTATTAAACTGGTAATAATACGTACTGAGGATCGGTGAGATATGGATCTGATCGCCTATTTTTTTCTTTAATGAAGCAAAATCTTCTAACGGAATGGTAAATGTGATATCTATTTCCCCCGCTAAATAGCGGTTTAACTCTGCTTTATTTGATTCAATTGGCAGATACGTTACTTTATTAATTACCGTATCCTTATTATCCCAATAATCAGAATTTCTGACACCGACAATTTTTTCATTTACCACCCATTCAGATAATTTAAATGGCCCACTGGAGACAAAATGCTCTGGTTGTACCCATTTATCACCATACTTTGTCACTACATTCTCATTAATAGGATCCAGAATGGGAAAGGCTAATACTTGCAAAAAATAACCAACAGGCTTTTCTAACTTCACCTCAACAGTGGCATCATCCAATGCTTTTACACCTAGCTCTTCAACTTTTTTCTGCCCTTTTAATATCTCTTTAGCATTTACAACAGAGGCATCAGCAAGATAACTACCATAAGGAGAAACCGTTGCAGGATCAATTAGGCGTCGCCAGCTAAAGACAACATCATGTGCAGTGATCGGTGTCCCATCAGACCATTTGATGCCTTTTCTTAAATGAAAAATCCACTTTTGATTATCTTTTGTTTCCCAACTTTCGGCCAATTTGGGTTCAATATTGCCATCTTTATTAGTCCCAACTAATCCATCAAAAAAATCATTGATAATATTAATTGACACATTATCTTCAACTTTATCTATATCAAGTGATACTGGCTCTGCGCCATTATTACGAATAATCTCCTGTTTTTCATCTAATTGTGTATCAGGTGGAATAACTGCGGCATAAGATAGTGTAATACCGCTCAAAGCCATACTCATAGAATAAATTAATAACCTAATTATTCTATTAATAATTTTATTTAACATACCATTTTCCTCTATTGCTGTGATGTAATTTTTATTATTGAGTAGAAATATTTATTCATACTTAATAAACACACATCCAATTTTATTATTTAATAAATAATTTTGTGAAATAACAATTTAAAAAAACTAATTAACTTAAGATATACAGAGCAAAATCAATCTATTATAAAATTAAATTAATTAGATAATTATTTGATATTGATATATCAAAGAGAAATAAAAAAGCTGCAACTTCATCAGATGCAGCTTGAATCCTATCAAAGATAATTTTTTATCCTTTAATACTCAATAACATAAAGGTCTTTAGTGGATATATATCCTAGCGGGTTAATATAAAAACCGCCGACATAAGGCTTCACCATTCTCGCACTAACATAATAATAAATGGGAATAACGGGAGAATCTTTAGTAATAATATCTAATCCTTTTTGCTGATATGACTTATCGTTAGTCTCACTCGCTTTTTTTATCAATACATCATAATCTCTGCTCTCATATAAGGATGTATTTTTAACCTGCCCTGACATAAACATATTCAAAAAATTCATCGGGCTATTATAATCAGCAATCCATGCTCTTCTGATAACTTCGAATTTACCCTGATGCATATTATCCAACATGACTTTCCACTCCTGATTCTGCAAGACAGCTTCAACACCAAGATTCTTTTTCCACATTGAACTGACAGCAATAGCAATTTTTTTGTGCGATTCATGGGTATTGTAAAGCAAATTAAATTTCAGGGGATTATTCTGATTAAAACCCGCTTCATTCAATAATTCTTTAGCTTTTTTAATACGCTGTTCCTGAGTCCAGGAAGCATAATCAGGCCCGGTAAATTCAAAACCACCCACATTTGGTGGGACAATCGTATAAGCCGGTTTTTGCCCCTGCCTTAATACCTTATATGCAATAACATCTCTGTCTACAGCTAAATTTAATGCTTGTCTGACTTTAATATTATCAAAAGGCGGTTTTTTGTTATTAATTTCATAAAAATAAACACCTATCTGAGGTGAGATATGGACTTGATCTCCCATTGTCTCTTTTAATGATTCAAAAGATTCCAATGGAATTGTATTGGTAAAGTCAACCTCTCCTGCCAAATAACGCCCTAAAGCGGCTTTCTCAGAGCCGATAACCAGATAACTCACTTTATCAATCACGGTATTCTTATCATCCCAGTAATGAGGATTTCTGACACCGACTAATTTTTCATTTACCATCCATTCAGACAATTTAAATGGCCCATTGCCTACAAAATTTCCCGGTCTTGTCCATTTATCACCATACTTATTAATTACTTTTTCATTAAGGGGAACCATAACAGGGTGAGCCAGTGCCTGTAAAAGATCTCCCATTGGTTTCTCCAGATGTATTTCTAATGTCATATCATCTAATGCTTTTACTCCAAGCTCTTCACCTTTCTTCTTACCTGTAAGAATATCATTCGCATTGATAATACTGGTATTTTCAAGATAGCTACCATAAGGTGAACCAATATCAGGATCAACCAAACGTCGCCAACTGAATACGAAATCATGGGCGGTAATCGGTGTACCATCAGACCATTTAATGCCTTTTCTTAAATGGAAAATCCATATTTTATTATCATAGGTTTTCCAACTTTCAGCTAGTCTCGGTTCGATATTGCCTTGCCTGTCGGTATAAACTAAACCATCAAAAAAATCATGAATAATATCAAATTCCACATTACTGGAAACTTTATGCGTATCCAGTGAAGCAGGTTCTGTTAAACTATTACGGACAATTTCTTGTTTAGCTGCCAATTTTATCCCTTCAGGTACAACAGCGGCATAAGACAATGAGGTATTTGCAACTATTACTGCAATAACAAATGAAAGTATTTTAAATTTTTTCATTTTCATTATTTTAACCCTATGATTATATAATAATTATTCTTAAATAGGACCATTCATATAATCAGAGCCTGTTTACACAGGCTCTGAATTCTTTCTAATGTTTTATTACATAAAGATCTTTCGTCGAAATATAATCCATTGGGGTAACATAAAATCCACCGACATAAGGTTTTACCAACTTATTACTGACATAATAGTAGACAGGAATAGCAGGAGTATCATTGGTTAAAATATCTATCGCCTTTTGATAATACATAACATCATTAGTTTCACCAGCTTTAATTACCAAATGATCGAAATCACTATTTTCATAGAGAGGAATATTTTGACTACTTCCTGTCAGGAACGTATCCAGAAATGACATAGGACTATTATAATCTGCTATCCATGCATACCTGACCACATCAAATTTATTTTGATGCATATTATCCAGCATGACTTTCCATTCTTGATTTTGCAAATTAGCTTGAACACCAAGATTTTTTTTCCACATTGAAGTCACTGCAATAGCTATTTTTTTGTGGGTTTCTCTTGTATTATAAAGTAGATTAAATTTTAGTGGGTTATCTTTATTAAAACCAGCCTCATTTAATAACTCCCTGGCTTTTTTAATCCGTTGTTCTTGTGTCCAGGAAGCATATTCAGGTGGCGTTAAACTTAATCCGCCAATATTAGGTGGAATAATATTATACGCAGGCAATTGCCCCTGAGCTAAAACCTTATCCGCAATAATATCTCTATCAATAGCTAAACTTAATGCCTGCCTGACTCTGATATCATTAAATGGTGGTTTCTTAGTATTAAAAACATAATAATAAGTAGATAACATAGGAATAATATGCATTTGATCACTAAACTCTTTTTTTAATGATGTAAAAGAGTCTAATTCAATCGTTTTAGTTATATCGACTTCCCCTGCGAGATACCGGTTCAGATCTGCTTTTTCTGATACGATTGTAAGATAAGTAACTTTATTAATGATTGTATTTTTATCATCCCAATATTGAGGATTCCTGATACCAACGACTTTTTCATTTACCCGCCACTCTGAAAGTTTAAAAGCCCCACTACCAACAAAAGTCTCTGGTTGTGTCCACTTATCACCATATTTTTTGACTACTTTTTCGCTGATGGGAACCAGAATCGGGTGGGTTAGCATCTGTAATAAATACGCAACAGGCTTATCCAATTTCACTTCCAATGTAAAATCATCCAGCGCTTTTACACCAAGCTCTTCTACTTTTTTCTTGCCAAGTAATACATCATTTGCATTTATCACATGAGCCGTTGCAAGATAGCTGCTATAAGGGGAACCCATAGTTGGATCAAGTAGACGCCGCCAACTGAATACCACATCATGGGCAGTAATCGGCGTACCATCAGACCACTTAATTCCTTTTCTTAAATGGAAAATCCATGTCTGGTTATCAGCCGTTTCCCAACGCTCTGCCAATCTCGGTTCGATATTCCCTTTTCTATCGGTGTAAACCAAACCATCAAAAAAATCATGGATAATATCTAACTCAGTATTACTTTCTACTTTATGCACATCCAGAGAAGCAGGAAATGAGCCGTTATTGCGCACAATTTCCTGTTTCTCTGCCAGCTCTGTACCAGGAGGGATAATGGCAGCCTGAGCCAAACTAACACTGCCCAATATAATTCCTATCGAGCAGGTTAATACTTTAGATATTTTATTTTTTATTAGCTTCACCATCATTTTTTGCATATTAGTGCTCTCCATAACTGTTTTTTATTATTAAATTACTGTCATATTTATAATTACCATCTTTATTATTAACCATTTAAAAAAATGACTCTTACTTGTAATATTCTTACATAATTTGAGTAGATTAAAGATATAAGTACAACGCATAATAATTAGCATTGAACTTATTATTTAAAATGATAAGCAATCTACCATACTGTTTCGATAACTGTGTTATCTACAGTAATATCTCGTATCTATAATCATCGTCACATTATCTTTTTAAATCAGAAATCAAGGGATCAGCAATCAATGATGTTGCCTGCTCCGTCGAACAGGCATCAATAAAGTTAAGGTTTATTTTTTATCAGTCAGATCAATTTGATAAATTGCAAACCCAACATCATCATTTTTCAGATATTTCACCGGATATTGAGCCTGTTCTTTGATAAACTTCGCGGCCTTTTCTGATGAAGAAGTTTCAAAGCGGACATCCAGTTTCTTGTCTGTTTTGATTGGCAGGAATGACCAGTTATTTTCCGCCTGTGTTGATACCACACCTTTCTCTTTGGTCATTCTGGAAATATAAGCAGCCAGAATAGCGCGGTTTTCATCCGGTGAAGCGAATGCAATATGGCCTTCACCTGTTCCTGCAAATTTACCACCGTAACCTCGGTAGTTATTGGTGGCTATCAGGAATATTGCTTTTGGATCAATAGGCTTAGCTTGATAAGTAACGTCCTTAATACGGTTCGCATCTTTGTTGAGCAATTGGCAATCTGTGTCGTATTTCGCTGGCTGAGTCAGATCTATCTTGTAATTGACACCACTGATGGTATCAAAGTTATAAGTTCGAAAACCCTTCCAGTTCAACAAATCTTGTGGTTTGGTGGAGTTAGGATCTATCTGGTTATACATGCCGGCTGAACATTCCAGCCACTCCACAACATCAGCCCCACTCGCTTTCACCACAACCAACGTGTTCGGGTAGAGATACAAATCAGCCGCGTTACGGAATGTCAGGTCACCTTTTTCTACTTCCACAAACTCAGCCGGTGCATTTTTACGTCCACCCGCCTTGAATGGTGCAGCAGCCCCCAGAACGGGCAGATCTGCCAGATCAGGGTCACCCTGAATAAAACGCTTGGTGTAATCAACCTGAGCATCGTTAACGATCTGAACCGTTGGGTCACTCTGGATCAGCGCAAGATAACTGTACATATTGGCAGAGGCTTTACCAATGAACTTGCCGACGAAATCACGGGTTCCCTGATTGGCTTCTTCAATAATCGCTGCCAGTTTGTTATCACTTTCAACCAGTGCTTTCTTATGCGTTTTATCATAAATAGGGCGCGCTTCAGCTTTAGCAGATTCCACTTTCCATTCACCGCTGCTATTGTTGATAACCATATCAACAACCCCCAAATGGTCTCCCCACTGGCCCGGCATTACGGCAGGAATGCCATTGACGGTGCCATTAGCAACATTAACACCTTTAATACCGTTATACTCCTCGCTTGGGAAAACCCCGTGCGCATGGCCGAACATAATGGCATTAATACCGGGAACTTCACTCAAATAATAAACAGAGTTTTCTGCCATTGCTTTATAAGGTTCTTGAGAGAAGCCGGAATGCGGAATGGCAATAATCAGATCAGCACCCGCTTTCTTCATTTCAGGTACGAACTTTTTTGCCGTCTCAGTGATATCGTTGACAACGATTTTGCCATCCAGGTTGGCTTTATCCCAAATACTGATCTGCGGTGGAACAAAACCGATATAACCGATCTTAATGATGTGCTCTCTGTCTTCACGATCTTTAACAGGGGTATCAACGATAATATAAGGTGTGAAGTAATTTTTGCCCGTCTTGGCATCCATAATATTGGCGTTAATATAAGGGAACTTAGCCCCTGCTATCACCTGTTTCAGGTAATCCAAACCAAAGTTAAATTCATGGTTACCGAAGTTACCCACGGTATAATCCATTGTGTTCATCAGTTGGTGGGCCGGATGGACTTCATCCTGTTTGAGTCCTTTTGCCACGATGTAATCTGCCATTGGGTTTCCCTGGATCAGATCACCATTATCAACCAGAATTACGTTAGTAGCTTCAGCTTTGGCAGCTTTAATTAAACTCGCAGTACGAACCAGACCAAACTGCTCAGTCGGTTTATCCTTAAAGTAATCGAAATCAATCAGGTTGCTATGAACATCCGATGTTTCCATAACCCGTAAATCAACGGTTGCCGCATTAACATTAAATGCCACCAACATCGCTAACGTTGAAATTCTCAAGCCATACTTCAACATGTTATCCCTCTCTATAGATAGAGTTTCCAGAATGGTTTATTTCTTATCTCTGTAAACTGGATTGTCGCTGCGAGCATCATCATATGCCACTTCGACAAACAGACGTATGTGATTGTACTGATTGTTCTTGTATTTCTGATATTACCTGTAACATAGAAACAGAATTCGCTCACAAAATCAGAAAATTAACCGAAATCAGGTTACAGAGAGATATGCCCTTCATTTTTATTCGAAAAATAAAGGGCAAAAATAGAGGGTATCGTTATTTATTAGGCCACAACCACGCTGCACCACGCACTCCACTGGAATCACCATGCAGCGCTTTTCTAATCGGTGTTGCACACTCGCCACCAAAGACCCACTCACTCACTAAATCCGGCAAGGTCTGATAAAGGCGATCAACATTACTCATACCGCCACCTAGCACAATAACATCAGGATCAAGTAAATTAACAACCTGTGCTAATGCCCGTGCCAGACGCCTTTCGTAACGCTGGATGGCCAGTTCCGCAATTTTATCTCCCTGAGCTACAGCTTCCATAATTTCATGGCCTTTTTTGTGCACGCCACTCAAACGGAAATAATCCTTCATAAAACCGGTTCCCGATACAAACATTTCGGTACAGCCTGGTTTACCGCAGAAACAACGAACCTCTTCCTGATATACCCGATCTTCGTCATCCATCCACGGTAATGGGTTATGCCCCCACTCTCCAGTCAGACCATTACCACCTGCATGTACCTTGCCATCAAATACCAGACCTGAACCACAGCCAGTCCCGATAATAACGGCAAACACCATTGGCATACCTGCTGCTGCACCATCAGTCGCTTCTGAGACAGCCAGACAGTTTGCGTCATTAGCAACCCGGACTTCACGTCCTAGAAAAGCGGAGATGTCTTTATCCAAAACCTGACCGTTCAGCCAGACTGAATTAGCATTTTTCACTTTTCCGGTAAAAGGTGAAATTGCTCCAGGAATGCCAATTCCTATTGTGCCTTTCTGCCCGGTTGCCTGTTCCGCATCCGCTATCAAACCGGCAATAGCGGCCAGTGTTTGCTGATAGCCATTGCGGGGAGTATCCACCCGTTTCCGAAACAGTTCTTCACCCTGATCGCCCAATGCGATCACTTCAATCTTGGTTCCACCAAGATCAATACCTATACGCATAGCTTACCTTTTTCTCTGTGGTTTACCGTCAGCCGAATTTTTTCAGGCTAATTGAATCGTGTTGTCGTAAGATCATTGCCTGAGCAGCATTAACAATCAAGAACTATAACGTCACTTTGTTTTAGGAATTGGGCGTTTTAGATAATGAATGAAATTCCAAAAAGGAAATAGATGAAATTCTAGGGCTTCGCCGCATGATTCGTTATCATGCGCAGCTATGCTTTTTAAATAACGTTTCATATGACATTTGTCATAATGCACAAATATGGGGTAACCGCATGTTATGGTTCAAAAATTTAATGATTTACCGTTTAAATCGAGAAATTTCACTTTCTGCGGATGAACTGGAAAAACAATTAAGCCCATTGGCATTCACCCCATGCGGCAGTCAGGACATGATGAAAACGGGTTGGGTTCCACCCATGGGCGCTCATGGTGAAGCATTAACTCATGCTGTCGGTAATCAGATCCTGATTTGTGCACGCAAGGAAGAAAAAATGCTGCCTTCCCCGGTCATTAAACAGGAACTACAAACCAAAATCGCCCGTCTGGAAGGAGAACAGCATCGGAAGTTGAAAAAAACCGAGAAAGATTCACTGAAAGATGAAGTGATCCACACCTTATTACCAAGAGCATTTAGCCGTTTCAGCCAGACTTATATCTGGATAGATACCGTTAACAATCTGATTATTGTTGATTCAGCCAGTGCTAAACGTGCCGAAGATAATCTGGCGTTATTAAGAAAAACACTTGGCTCATTGCCTGTTGTTCCCCTGACGTTCAAAGATCCCATTGAGCTGACACTAACTGAGTGGGTACGTTCAGGTAATTTACCTGCCGGTTATGCTCTGATGGATGAAGCTGAATTAAAAGCTATCCTGGAAGAAGGCGGGGTTATTCGCTGCAAGAAACAAGAGTTAGTGTCTGACGAAATCGCGACACACATTGAGTCCGGGAAATATGTCACCAAACTGGCACTGGACTGGGAAGAGCGTATTCAATTCATGTTGTCAGATGATGGCGCTTACAAACGTATTAAATTCAGTGAGACATTGCGTGAACAAAATGATGATATTGATCGTGAAGATGTTGCTCAACGATTCGATGCGGATTTCACGCTGATGACTGGTGAATTAAGTGCACTGATAAAGAATACTATTGATGCGCTAGGTGGTGAAGCTGAAAGATAATTTTATCTACTTAATAGATTTCAAAAAGCAACTAACAACACTGCCGCTTGATATAAACAGGACATAAAAAGAATACGGCCTCAATGGTATTTCCATTGAGGCCGTTGTTATGGCTATCATTATCTTACACTAATCGTTACTTTACACAAATGTGACTGCACACAATTAGAAACGGTATATCACGCCAACACCCATAACATTATCTGTTTTAATCTTAGTTGTTTTAGTAAAGTCATTATTTTTCAGCAGGTTGATCTTATATTCAGCATAAGTACCCATATTCTTGTTGAAATTATAAGATGCCCCGATAGAGATATACTTCACCAGATCTTCAGATCCTTTGGTTCTCAATAAATTATTCTCGCCCAAATCGTTGCCCAGGTCTTTGCCTCTGGAATAGACATAACCAATAGACGGACGCAAACCAAAATCAAATAGATATTGCGCCATTAACTCAATGTTTTCCGTTTTATTCGCAAACATCACATGATTATCTACAGCGCTGCCGAATCGGGTCAAATTACGAGCCTGGCCATACACCGCTGCCAGATAGACATTATTTCTATCGTACTTAGCTGATACCAACCATGCTTCAGCTTTGTTCCCTTTCGCCAGTACCTTAGCTGATGCCGTACCCTGTTTTTGTGCTTGAGTACGATTAGAATTGCCATAAGAAGCTGCAACAGTCACACCATTGCCAAAATCGTAAGAGCTGGAAAGGCCAAAACCATCACCATTCTGCCGCATAACATCATCACGAGCATTTTTAGTGCTACTATCATTTTTGGCCTGATATTGCAGGGCAAAATTCCACCCGTTCACCAGACCAAAAAAGTCAGTATTACGATAAGTTAATAACCCTGTCGAACGCCCCATCATAAAATTATCAGTTGCAGCCATGCTATCGCCACCAAAAACGGGAAGCATATCTGTAAACGTGTTGGCATCATATACCACGCCGAAGTTACGACCATAATCCAGGGTGCCATAATGACCCAGTTTAAGGCCGACAAAAGCCAGACGTGTTCTTGCAAATTTGCTGCTTTCAACTTCGGTGCTGTTGGCCCCCAGATTGAATTCCCAGCGCCCGAATCCTGAAATTGTGTCTGTAAGTTGGGTTGTCCCTCTCACACCGATACGGCCGCTGGAGTTATCACCCGCTTCTTTGCTTTTTGATTTAGCAAAGTAGTGTTGAACTTCAGCCTTTCCATATAAATCAATTTTATTACCATCCTTATTATAAACCTCGGCCGCATTTGCAGCCCCAGCGATAAGGAAAACCGGAATCGCCATTGCTATTACGTTGTGTTTTATCATTATTATGGTCCTCACTAGTGTTGTTATTACCTTTTGTCACCTACCTTTTCCACCGACAGGAAATACATTTTCTAAGAAATAGTTAGGCAGACTAACATTTAGCAACTTTTGTTACCTTTCGGTTAATTTTGTAATCAACAATAGCGATACTAAGACCCAATTTAACGATTTGCTAACAAAATTTAACCAAAAGTGCTACCCTGTGAGACAGATCACATAGTAATCATATTTTCAATAATTTAATAACATCAATTATGATAATTAGTTATTAAAAACAGTAAGTTATAAATAATAAGGGAGTTGATGAAAAATAAAAGAAATGTCCTGAGCAGCATTTTTCACTGCTAATTACATAGATCATATGACAATTATTTATTTTAAATATTGACAAGTGACTGTAAGTTCTGTATTTGGTTGAAATTGATAAATTTCCATTTATTTCAAGTAAACATTTCTTCCTTATTAATGGAATAAAGCCAATGCGGTACATTAAATATCGACAACTTATAAGGTGCTAAAATGGCAGAAAATCATCCACGCCCACGAGGTCGTCCGTCAATTCCCGAACAAGAAATACGTGAGAAAATCCATGATATTACTCTTTCTCTGCTGTTAAATCAGGGCTATAACACAACCACTATGGATGTTATTGCCCAAAAAGCAAAAATCGCCAAAAAGACACTCTACCGTTTCGTTAAAAATAGAGAAGATTTGATTGAACAAGTTATATTAAAATGGAGAGATAACACAGTCCTTCCTCTGACTAAAAATGCCAATAATTACCAACAAGTTATAATTTCATTGAGAAATTATTTGATGGGGATCGCTGAAAAATCCTTATCTAAAGATGCCGTCGGATTATTCAAATTATTACAGTCTGATTTTCCTCATCGGGATACCTTCTTAGAAAAATATCAACAAGGTGGTATTGAAAAAAACAAAATTATTTTAGCAAATTGGCTAGAACAGCAATATAAACAAGGATTATTAAAAGAATTTAATTATAAAACATTCAGTGAGTTGGCTATCTCTATGGTGATTGCAGAGCCGCTCAGACAAATGGTACTGGGGCAAACGCCACCTTTACCAGAAACTGATATTTCCCACCGCATTGCAGCAATTATAAATTTACTTAAGTCTGGATTACCTGAGAGATAAGCATTTTTTCTCACAGAAATACATAAGGCGTTGAGTTCATGACAATCACTCATCGCCTTATTTTAATTTATAATAGACAATCAGATTTTAAGCATTATCATCTATAATTTGATATTTATTTGTTCCGATCAACATTTGCCGAAAGCGTTCAAAACAAGTTATTTTATGCAGTTGATTAATAACTTTATCATGGCTAAAGATATCTAATAACGCATCATAACACTCTGCAAAACATGCCTTGTCTATTCTGTTTATTGCTATTAAAAAAATAACATGCACACGTTCATCTTTCCCCCAATGTATCCCTTTGGGACTGATAACAACAGCAACACCCGTTTTTATTGCATCCATCTTTACTGAATGAGGTAATGCCAGAATGCCAAAAGCCGTTGAGGAAGCACTTTCACGTTGATAAACATATCTGACAAAATCAGCTTCAACATAACCTTTGGCAAACATTGTCTGACAAAGATCATCAATAAGTGCATCTCTGTGCTGAAAGCCAGGTTCAAACCAAAACAGACCTTGTTCAAAAAATAGATCAAAATTACGTTGTAGCGTCCTCTTCTTCCGGTTTGCATTAGCAATATCAATTTTTCTAATCAACTGCGTGCGCTTATTCCGTAATTGAAAAGGAGAAATACACACTGTTTCATAATTATGGCTGGCAGGAAGATTTATTGTTGTAATCAATAATTCGAACTCCAGAGCCTCCAATTCAGAAGGGGACGAAATTCTCTTAATCACACTTATTTCATTACCAAAATCACACAATAATTGATGATAGATTTTATTTTCAATTCCTCGATAACCAGGGCATAAAAGTACTGCCCGCACTTTATTATCATGACTTTTTTGCCGTTCAAATTCAGCACCAACATGCAGGGAAATAAAAGAAATCTCATCTTCATTCAGTTTTTTACCTAAGAATTCATTTAATTGTAACGAAATAAAAACAGCGATATCAAAAATTATGCGACACTCCTTTTTTATTACCTCCAGCATAGGATTTTTAGTATAAGTATTATACTCCAACCGTATTTTCAGCCCTGAAATATGCAAAGAAAATAATGAGACAAAATCATCTGATCCAAAATCAATCAGATAGTGTTCCTGTACAGATTCAATAATTTTTTTTGTAAATTGGTATAAATCTGCATCTACCAAATCAATTGATTCACGATTTTTAGTATGATTAGAACTGATGTTGATTTTCAACAAAGTATAACAGGCATTCCTTTCATTCTCTGATATTGAAACATTAAATTTATGTTGCAGATTATCACATAACTCATCAGTTATAGAGTGTAATTTATTATCCCTGAAAAAATTTAGCTGATTATCTAAACGCTGGTCATGCTTTAATCTATTTATCAGTATCAGAAAATGTAAAACAAGATTGCTATAAGCGAGATCATAAACAGAATAGCTCCATTTATAAAATATCTCCTTAATAAGATTAGATACCATTTCTACCTGTTGAGTACCAAATATGGTTTCTAATGTTTTTAATTCATTGAAACGATAATCTGTTTGTTCGATAATAGTATGGTAAATCAATTCTCTTAATTTTTGTTCTGCCCCCAAAATTTCAATATGGTTATTCCTGCATAAAAACCTGACATTAAACCTTTCAAATGAACTATTCATTTTATATATCAATGATTTTAACGTTGAGTCACTGATATACAAATCAGCACTGATATCATAAATATTATTACTTTTCTTAAATAACAGGATGGACTTAATCAAAAAACATGCCCTTTCCTGATAGGTTTTCGGCTGATTATTGGGTTTTTGGTGTAATTTGAGATCTTTATCAGATGATAAAAAATACCCTGTTCGTCCAGAAAGAATAATTTTCTCTCCGTAGGCTTCATTAATTTCCGCTACATAATTTTTTATCGTTCTAATGGAGACGTTTAAAATCTGAGATAATTTTATTGCTAACGTCGGGGTATTTTTATTCAGTAAATAATCCAATAATTCCTTCTGCTTAGGTCTTAGCATTATAACCCCCTGTTAAATGAATAAATAATACCTTAAATTTACTGAGATCATCAGCTTAGAAAAAATATCATTTTGCCCTCCTAAAGTGAAAACACATAATTGAATATTGAATCAAAATTCAAGATAGTAGTTTATATGTCAAAAAACAAAAATCAATTAGCAGCAAAATAATAAGGAATTTATATGAGAAATATTTTTATTATGTTGTGTTGTGGAGCAGGCATTTCCAGTGGAATGTTAGCAACAAAAACCAGAAATGCCGCCAGACAAAAAGGCATATCAGTTACCGTCGAAGCCAGAAGTGAAAGCGAGGTAGCAGAATACTTTTCAGTTATCGATATCCTGTTTCTTGGCCCTCATTATGCTTCGCAAAAAGATGAGTTCCAAAAACATGCTGATATTTACAATATTCCTGTGCTTGTCGTACCCCAAAATATTTATGGAAAATTAGATGGGGAAGCATTACTGGAATTAGCCATAAACACGTTAGATCATTAATTTTACTCTTTACAACACCAGGGATTTCACTTACTCAGAATAAACAAAGACAATAATAAAGAGAGATGCGAAATGAAAGCATTTATGTCGTGGTTATCTGACTCATTTGCGCCGGCGATGCAAAATTTTACTAAGCGGCCGTGGGTAGCCGCTATTTCTGGCTCCATGCAGAAAAATATTCCTTTTATTTTAGCAGGATCACTGATATTTTTTTATAATGTATTTCGTACTTACCTTCCTTTTTTGCCCAATCTTGGCCGGATCGCCGAATACTCTTTCGGTATGCTCGGTTTAATTACCGCGTTTATGATAGCTAATCAGATGATGGAAAAACTTCATCATTTTCGTTATACCCTAATTGCCGGGCTGACTTCCATTTGTATCTATATGATGTTCATCAAGCCAGAGTTCGCTGACGGCAACATGATTGTCAGTTTTGAACGATTCGGTCCCGCAGGCATTTTATTGGGTATTGTCACGGGGTTATTTGTTTCCTATCTGTTTCATCTATATACCAAAATGGGTTTATTGAAAGAGAGTTCCCTACCTGATTTTGTTGTCGGCTGGATACATGCCATTATCCCGATTCTGATTTCCATCGGCGCAGGAACATTATTGGTATTTACCTTTGAAGTTGATGTCTTTTCCCGGCTACTTTCTCTCTTTTCTCCCATTGCTGCATTCGGGCAAACATTGCCGGGATTCATACTCATGGCATTAATCCCTGCTATTGCAATGTCGATGGGAATTTCAGTCTGGACATTTACCGGCCTGCAAATGCCTATCTTTATGCTTGGTATCAGTGCCAATATGACGCTGGTGGCAGCAGGACAGTCCCCTACCAATATTGTGACCTATGAAACCATGTATACAGCGGCTTTGATTACAATGGGAGGAACCGGTGCCACTCTCGCATTGAATCTTTTAATGCTGTTTTCTAAGTCCAGAGAGCTTAAAGCCACAGGCTACATCTGCATAGGGCCTTCTTTCTTCAATATCAACGAACCGCTCGTGTTTGGTACACCGATTGTCCTCAACCCACTGTTAATGCTTCCCATGTGGATTAACGCAATCACCAGTCCTATTATCGTCTGGGTATTCATGCGTTCAGACTGGTTGAATATTCCTGCCAAAATGATTCAGGTCGGTCAAATACCTGCCCCGTTCTCCAGTGTCATGATTACGGAAGATTGGCGGGCTGTCATCTGTTACGCCGTACTAATGGCCGTATTCCTGATTACCTGGTATCCCTTCTTTAAAGTGTATGAGAAAAAAAGGATTGAGGAAGAGAGCACCAATGCAGCATAAGTTATCTATCCAACTCCATTAGAAGGAAAATAACAATGAACGGTGAGGAAAATATTTTAATTCCTATTTCTATGGAAATAATTCTCGATGCAGGTAATGCCAGAGAAAAAAGTGAAAAAGCCATAAAATATGCCCGTGATGGTGATTTTTATAATGCGCATTTATATATGGAAAAAGCACGCAAAATGATGTTATCTGCCCATCAGATACAGACTGAAGTTATTCAGAAAGAGACTCAAGGAGATAGTTTTCATTTAAGTCTACTGTTTATTCATGCTCAGGATACATTGATGGCGATACGCAGTGAGTTAATTCTGAGAGAAGAGATTATTAGTTTATATAAATACCTTCACACTACAACCAATAATAAAGAGGAAAAACAGCATGTCGAAAAATAATACTCTGTTTCCTGAAGATTTTCTTTGGGGAGCTGCAACCAGTGCCTATCAGGTTGAAGGAGCAGCGGAAGAATATGGCAAGAAATTATCACAACAAGATATTCTCAATAATAACCCTGGATTAGCTGATACTCATATTACCAGTGACCATTATCACCGCTATAAAGAAGATGTCGCATTAATGAAAGAGCTAGGTTTGAAAGCCTATCGTTTCTCCATCGCATGGTCGCGCATTTTCCCTGACGGGATCGGTAATCCTAATGATAAAGGCGTGCAGTTTTACCACAATCTTATCGATGAACTATTGGAAAACGGTATTACACCAATCCCGACACTTTATCATTATGATATGCCTATGGCATTGGTGGAAAAATATCATGGTTGGATCGATAGACAAAGTGTAAATGATTTTGCCTATTATGCTGAATTTGTCATCAGAGAATATAGCGGGAAAGTCAAATATTGGCTGACCATCAATGAACAAAGTATTATCGTACAATTCTGGACGAAAAAGTGTTTTATCCCTGAGCAATATCTTCATAATGAGCAGATTAAGTATCAGATAAATCACCATATGAATCTGGCTCATGCGATTGCCTGTAAGTTAGTTCATCAATGGGTGCCTGATGGTCAGGTCGGCGCAGCATTGGGATATTCCGCTATTTACCCGCTGACCAGCAAACCAGAAGATAATTTGGCGGCCCAAAATGCCAATGATCTACGCAATTACTATTTCACCGATATCTATCTGAAAGGACAATATAATCAATCCGCATTGAATTACCTGAAAAATCATGGTCTGGCGCCCAATATTGAAGACGGCGATATGGAATTAATCAAAGAGGGCTATTCTGATTTTTTGGCACTCAATTATTATTGCAGCCATACCGCTGCCGCAGCGCCAGCAAATGCTCAGAGACGAATGGATGGTTTTAATCCAACAGGTATCAAAGGACACATTGACGGCTATGAGATCCAACCTCATTACTATCAGATCCATAAAAACCCACAACTTGATACCACAGACTGGGATTGGGCGATCGACCCGCTTGGGCTTGAATATCTGTTACGCGATTTATATACCCGCTATCAGAAGCCGTTGATGATCACGGAAAATGGTTTCGGTGCTGATGATGTACTGGAATCTGATGGCACCATTAATGACAGTTACCGCATTGATTATCTGGAAAAACATCTTCAGGCTATAAAACGAGCGATGGATTCGGGTGTTGTGGTTCTCTCTTATAATCCGTGGAGTTTTATTGACCTTCTTTCCACCAGCAATGGTTACAAAAAACGGTATGGCTTTGTTTATGTTAATCGCACTGATGACGATCTAAAAGACCTCGGCCGTTATAAGAAAGATTCATTTTATTGGTATCAGCAAGTTATTCAGACACGTGGTGGTTCATTAACTGAATCCTGATTTTCTTTTTAGGTAAATTTATGATCGAATATTCCGTCGTAGTCACAGCCCCTTCGGGGCTGCATACCCGGCCTTCTGCCCAACTTTGTAATTTAGCCAAAACTTACAATGGCACAATAGAAATTATCAGGGGGGATAAAAGTGCCAATTTAAAAAGCATGTTCAAAATTATGTCAATGGGAATAAAAAGTGGCATGGAAGTCACTATTCGGGTTGAAGGAGAAAATGAAGAGGAGATCGCGCAATCAGTTATTGATCTTATTCGTAATATTAAAGAGTAAGTTCTATATCTTATAGGTTGTCTATTGGAGATATCTTATGATCTCTTTTGATGAAATGGAAAATATCGCACATCAACTTATTTCCCCGACACAATTAAATAAATATATTAAATATGGTCATGTAGCTGCGGTTATTCAGTGTAAATCCGGGCATATTTATACCGGTATGAATATTGATACTGCCTGTTCAATGGGATTTTGTGCAGAACATGGTGCCATTGCAGATATGATAAAACATAGAGAAACTCAGATTATTAAAATTATCGCGGTTAATAAATTTGGAGCTATCATTCCCCCCTGTGGCCGCTGTCGGGAGTTTATCAGTCAGATCAATAGAGAAAATATCCACGCCGAGGTGAAAGTAAACAAAGAGTTGGTTTTGCCACTTGGAGAATTACTGCCGTTTGACTGGAAAAATCTGTAGGGTATTTTATTATTATTTTGTGTCTAGCCTGATAGGAAAACTGCCCGATTTAATCATTCGGGCAGTTTCTATTATTCAAGTAAATTAACCACTAATAACGTTATTTAGCTTCTACCGCTTCCATTCCGACCAGACCAACTTTCAGATAGCCAGCCTTGCGCAGAGAATCCATCACGCTCATTAACGTTTCATAATCCACAGTTTTATCCGCCTGAAAGAAAATCGTGGTTTCTTTATTGGCTTGGGTTGTTTGATCCAGTACCGAAGACAGCGTGTCACGCTCAACCAATTGATCACCAACATATAGCTGACGATCTGCTTTTACTGTCAGAAAGACCGGTTTCTCTGGTCGCGGTTGTGGTTTGGCTGACGATGCAGGTAAATCGACTTTGATATCAACTGTTGCCAGTGGTGCTGCCACCATGAAGATGATCAACAACACCAACATCACATCAATAAATGGCGTGACGTTAATCTCGTGTAATTCACCGTTATCGTCCAAATTTTCATTAAGACGTATTGCCATAATTGACTACCTTGTTTCTGCTTGTTCAGTTTTTCTGTCAGCCAAATCAAGATCACGGCCAAGCAACAGAATTGCCTGTGCCGCCATATCACCTACTTGTCCACGATATGATGAAATCACGCGGGCAAAAACGTTATAGATAACTACCGCCGGAATTGCAGCAACCAAACCCAATGCTGTCGCCAAGAGTGCTTCTGCAATACCCGGAGCAACAACCGCCAGGTTAGTAGTTTGTGAATGCGCGATACCAATGAAGCTGTTCATGATCCCCCAGACTGTACCAAACAGGCCGACAAACGGTGAAATCGCGCCGATAGTCGCCAGATAACCGTTTCCACGTCCCAGATGACGGCTGATTGCCGCAACAGCACGTTCCATGCGGAATGAGGCGCGCTCTTTGGTTCCATCTTTGTCAGTACTTTCAACAGATAAGTTGCGTTCAGACTGTGCTTCGTTCAATAACAGGTGGCTGATACTATTCTTACCGAAATCAGCGGCAATTTTCACGGCTGCATCCAGATTAGCAACGTCAGACAATGCCAGTTGCTCTCTTCGTAAACGGCGACGAGCCATTAATAATTCACTTCCTTTGGAGAAGAAAAGTGCCCATGTAATAATAGAAGCAATCACCAAACCTACCATGACGCTTTTTACCACGACATCCGCATTCTGATACATACCCCAAACGGAAAGATCCGTTGCAAAACCGCTGGATAAGTTTTCAGAACCTTCCACAGCAATTGATTCCGCTGCTTCTGTTATTTCAGTCATTTCGGTCGTTACTGCTTGCTGTTCAGCCGGCGCTGACGCATCCGTTTTCTGAGCTTCGCCTTGCTGTGGATCTGCCTTCGTCTCTCCTGCTTGCGGAGCCGTAGAAGATACTGGTGTTGCCGGGGCCGCTACCTGAGTGGCAGCCTGATTTTCTGGCGCAGCAGCCGCTGTTGTTGGTACGGTATTAGCTGGTACGGTATTAGCTGGTGCGGTATTAGCCCACGCTGAACCTGTTAACCCGAGTGCCAATAGAATAGAAGCTGTCAAATTACGCATCAGTTAGCCTTACTCTCTTTTTTATAGATTCTGTTACTTAGCAATGAATCGCGTTTACTCATCTTGCTAATCCTAATATATCCTGAGCCATAGCTCGCTTTTCCACCTGATAAGGTTCCGTTTAGCCCTATTTCATGCTTTTCATCACGTGAGGGAAAAGTCCATTCCAAATGATATCAGACATTGAGCGATTTGATAGTAATTATCATTACTATTTAATAAAAAAGTGGTAATGAAAAGAGGCGATTTCACCACAACCCTTTTTTTCACTATCACCAATCACCTTGAATTTTCGTCAAGTTGCAAGAATCCCTTTGTAAAAAACGTGACAAATCTTTTAACTTGCAATGATTATTTGAGTAATCAACGTTAATTGAGGGGGAAATCATATGGCAGAAAAAAAGAAACTGGAGACCAAACTGGTTGATGTCGGAAGAAAGCATAAATTCACGCTTAATGCTGTCAACCCCATTATCCAACGAACTTCATCCGTCATTTTCAAAACGGTTGAAGATTTGAGACACGCCATAAAACATCGTGCTAACGGTGAACTATTCTATGGGCGTCGTGGCACATTGACGCATTTTGCTTTTCAGGAAGCAATGGCAGAGCTGGAAGGCGGCGTGGGGTGTGCACTGTATCCATCCGGTACAGCCGCTATTACCAACAGTATTCTGTCATTTGTAGAAACAGGCGACCATATTTTAGTAGCAGGGACTGCCTATGAACCGACGCAAGAGTTTTGCAATCACGTTCTCAAAAAGCTGAATATTTCCACCGATTATTTTGACCCAATGATCGGAAAAGAGATTGCCACGCTCATTCAACCAAATACAAAGGTTATCTTTCTGGAATCCCCTGGTTCCCTCACGATGGAGGTTCAGGATGTCCCTGCTATCGTACAGGCTGCCCGGCAGGTTAATCCTGAAATTGTCATTATGATCGATAATACATGGTCTGCCGGTATTCTCTTCAAGGCATTGGATTTTGGTGTCGATATTTCTATTCAATCCGCCACAAAATATATCATCGGCCATTCGGATGGCATGTTGGGCACGGCTGTCGCCAATAAACGCTGTTGGGATCAACTGCGGGAAAATTCTTATCTGATGGGGCAAATTGCCGACCCCGATACAGTTTATTCCGCAACCCGTGGATTACATACGCTGGCTGTCCGCTTAAAACAACATGAAGAAAGCAGCCTCGAAATTGCTAAGTGGCTATCCCAACGGCCTGAAGTCGCTGAGGTTTATCACCCCGCGCTACCTTCTTGTCCCGGACATCACTATTTTCAACGTGACTTCACCGGTTCCAGCGGGCTGTTCTCTTTCCTCCTGAATATTAACCTGAATCCTACTCAACTTTCTGATTATCTTGATAATTTACAACACTTTAAAATGGCGTTTTCCTGGGGAGGATTTGAATCATTAATTTTGGGTATATCACCTGAATCACTCGCGACTTTACGCCACTATCATTTTTCCAAACATTATCATTTTCCCAAAAAAGAAAGAACGTTAATCCGTGTACATATCGGACTCGAAAATCCCCAGGATCTGATTGCTGACTTGGATGCCGCTTTTACCCGCATTGCTGTACGTTAACATACATAACTTAATACATAATGATCGTCCCCCTGAATGGCTATCTTCCCGCTACAGATGGCCACTGTTTTCTTCCTTATCTTCAATTGATTCTCTTCATGCCAGATCAAATCACCTCCCCCACAGCAAATTTGCGGTACACTGGGACACATGTGTTTATTTGATACTTTTTGTTGTTGTTCAAAAACTGTTATTCAAAAACAGTTGTTCAAAAACAATTGCGCAAAAACGGTTGTGTAAAGGTATCGTGCAGAAATTACAGGATAAATAATGGAAACGTTAAACGGGATCGTGCATGCACTTTGGCAGCATGATTTTACCCAACTCGCCAATCCCGATATCATCTGGATTATTTATGGTGTTATCTTTGTCACGCTGGTGTTAGAAAACGGTTTGTTACCCGCCGCATTTTTGCCCGGCGATACTCTTCTGGTTCTTGCTGGTGCGTTAATCGCTAAAGGTGTTATGGGGTTCTTTCCGACCATCATTTTATTAACTATTGCAGCAAGTCTCGGATGTTGGTTAGGTTATTTGCAAGGACGCTGGTTAGGCCATACCCGTATCGTTAAGAACTGGTTGGCTCAACTTCCTCTACAGTACCGCCAACGTGCCAATATCTTATTTACCAAACATGGTTTGGCGGCGTTGCTCATCGGGCGTTTTCTCGCCTTTGTCCGTACTCTCCTGCCAACTTTTGCAGGTATTTCTGGACTGAATAATAAACGCTTTCAATTTTTTAATTGGTTAAGTGGCTTTTTATGGGTCATCATAATCGTGAGTCTTGGCTATATCTTGAATCAAATCCCTTTCGTCAAAGCGCATCAGGATTTAGTCATGAATATCTTGATGATCTTGCCTGTCATTCTGTTGTTCAGCGGTCTTACCGCATCTCTATTGATGTATTGGCGCCACAAAAAAGCGTCATCAAGAAAACGTAAATGAATATATTGGTTATTCATCGCTATTTTAAAAACCTTTGTTTTCTCTGGTTATTAACTCATCAATCTTAAAAGTAAAACAATTAGAGTCCGCTCCGACAGGTATCATGATTGTCAATGATTTGAATTCTGACCAAATTTTGACAGAAAAATTAAGTACCTCTGAAATAGAGTGGACTCTGTTACTGCTTCTGTAAGAAAAATGGGATGCTAAACGTGAAAAACTCCTGCAATATGCTGAACGTATTCGGAATTTCAACTTGATGGCAGTCCAATACCGAGTATGCTCAGAAAACTAAAACAGCAAGGTTTGATTGTGTTAGGTGAACACCAGGATATACGCTTGCCGCCAGTAAGCGAACTTACGAAGTGTCCATCTGATATGCCAAATCTGAAGGAGGTAAAAATGGGTCAGCAGACAATAATTAAACTCGCTGATGGGAACCTCATGCCACAATTAGGGCTTGGGGTTTGGCAAGCGAGTAATGAGCAGGTTGTTAACGCTATCCACACCGCATTGGAAGTAGGCTATCGTTCTATTGACACTGCGGCAATTTATCACAATGAAAAAGGCGTAGGGAAAGCACTACAAGAAAGCAATATTCCACGCGAAGAGATTTTTATCACAACCAAACTGTGGAATGATCGCCATCAGGATGCACAAATCGCATTACAAGAAAGTCTGGATCGGCTAAAACTGGATTACGTCGATCTTTTCCTGATTCACTGGCCTGTCCCCCTGCAAGATAAGTATGTTGAAACATGGAAGCAGTTCATTGAATTGAAAGAGTCGGGACTGGTGCGCAGTATTGGTGTTTGTAATTTTCACATTGAACATTTACAGAAATTAATATCAGAAACAGGCGTCTCACCTGTAATCAATCAAATCGAACTGCATCCACTGATGCAACAGCGACAACTTCATTCATGGAATGCCACCCACCATATTACAACTGAATCCTGGAGCCCATTGTCTCACGGTGGAAAAGGTGTTTTTGACCACCCCATAATTGAAAATCTGGCTGTTAAATATGAAAAAACACCGGCTCAAATTGTTATTCGCTGGCATCTTGATTCTGGCATGATTGTTATTCCCAAATCAGTCACTCCTCACCGTATTAAAGAAAATTTTGCCGTTTTTGATTTCAAATTAGAGAAAGAAGATCTGGCTTCCATCGCTAGGTTAGATATAGGTAAACGTCTTGGCCCCAATCCCGATACTTATAATCTGACTGTACTCAATTTAGGATAGAACGCATATAAAATCTTAATGATAGTCCAGCATAATAAACTGAAAAATCATGCCTGAATTCTGCCCCCTACAGAGTTCAGGCAGTTTAAATACAACATTTTTTATTCATGACTTTTTGTAATAGATTTTCGTTTCTTAAGCTACGGTTTGAAATCTATTTGTATAAATTAGTATTTGCATCCGATATTCAATTATACTTTAACCATACTCAATAGATTTGGTTATTTAATTGGCAATGTATCTAATTGATAAAAATATGATTGAGAGGTGCTTATGTGGAACATATCTCCGCAAAGAGGATATATGCAGTTTTTAGCTAATTTTATGTCACCTATAGAGGCTAATATTATCCTTGGCAGAATGTTATCTGAGGGTATACACGCAAAAATAATTGATGAAGGCCTGGTGTGGAATAACTATATGTATTCCCATGCTTTTGGCGGAGTAAAGCTATTGGTGCATCGTTCTGACCGTAAGCGCGCTGAAGAAATACTTTCTAAGATTGACGATAATAAATATTTATTAGATGAAAAAAAACCTGACCTTGAAACGCCTGTTTCAACACCATCAAAACGGCCACTTTATGTATTAATAAATTCCTTTTTGGTTATATTATTATTTTTGATGATTGGTATTGCATTACCATTAAAATTGAATTACTAGTTACCAAAACAGAGTTAAATATAAAATACCCCTGTATAACCTGCTGCTATATCAATAATTAAAAAACTAATCAAACTTATAAGAAATATAAATAATAACTATGTTTACTATCTATATACAAACCACGATCTACTCTTGCTTTATTACTTTAGGTAACAGCAAAAATAAACTGATCAGCGAAGACGTTATTTATAGTGATAATCGTCATAAATGTTTTCATGGTGAAATTTCAAATAGCATCAGGGTAAATGATAATGACTTACATAATAATTTCTCTATTAATGTTGATTCCTTTTTTCTTTATAGTAAAACGGTTCCTATTATCAAGCCATGTCCATTACAATGTTTTCGGAATTATACTAACGATATTAGCTATCTCTTTTCATATGTATGTTTTCCGTTTTGGGCATCCTCCTCTTGTTCATTCGGCACTTCCACATCATGCCATCATTTTTTATGGTTCCATTGCAGCAGCACTATTACATTGTCTGATCTATTCCATCTGCTTCAAGCTGTATTACGATGATAAGGATTTTTACGATGATCACTAAAAACAGCACCATCCTGAGTCATTTTGCTCAGGCAATACCATGCCCTTCACCCCGAATTATTTTCTATTTTGGTATCCAACCCGGCTAGCGGGTGGAATTATCTACTCTGTCTTCGCCATCCGATGATTTGGTATTAGCGGTCAGCAAATAAGGTGATTGCTGCCAACGGCTAGGAGCAAGCTGTAGCAAGTTATGAGCAAGAATAAACCCAATCGCCAATGCTAGCAGCAGCATAACTCTGAGCAAATTAGTCGTGTTATCTACTTGCTTGGCTTCTGTTGCTAATCTGTGAGTATCCAACGTCAAACGGAGAAAGCCTTTGGGTTTATTTTTACCCGGTATGGGAACAACAATTTGTTGGTTAAAATAGCTACCTGCTTTTTTACCATCCAAAGATAACCGCTCACGAACAGAGACAAGTTCACCACTTCGTGCAACCTGTGTTCCATTTTCCAGATAAACACTGGCATCCAGGATGCGGCTTTTGTTGGTCAAATAGTTCAGATTGTCCATAATCTTCTTATTATTAAGATCTTTGCTGCCGTTATCCATATAATCAGACAGACTGAATGCAACCTGTTTTGCTAATGTATTCGCTAAATCTTCAAACTGATCCATATGGGCTTGTTGCTGTGAACGGCTAAAATAGGAAACCCCCTGCATCAGCAACACCAGCAGTGCTATACAGATTAAAATAATCGCCGTCTTGTGCAGTCGAAATTTTAGTTTTGCTTTACTCATAATTATCCAACCCCAAACTCGTAACATTCCAATGTTGCCAGATATAATAATGATAGGATAGTTTGAAAAGCATTTTTTACCTGCCAAAATTACATGGAATTACAGGAGCCGATATTCATGTCTAACAATCTGGCCTATCGCTATTTACCCGATGAAATCCATAAATGGCCGGGATTACCGTTATCCCTCAGTGGGGATGAAGTTATGCCACTGGATTACCGGGCAGGAGACAGTGGTTGGTTACTATATGGTCGCAATTTGGATAAACAACGTATTAGTAATTTCCAGCATCGTCTGGGAGCCGCCATTGTTGTCGTTTCCTCATGGCGCATTGATGATTATCAAGTTGTTCGCATCGCAGGAAGCCTTTCTCCACGCATAAAACGCTTAGCAGATGAATGTCATCTGGATGTTGTTCCATTGGGACAAATCCCACGCTTGCGTTCGCCAGGGTTGTTAGTCATGGATATGGACTCAACCGCCATTCAGATTGAATGTATTGATGAAATTGCACGACTGGCTGGTGTTGGTGACAAAGTCGCTGAGATTACAGAACGAGCAATGCAGGGAGAATTAGATTTCTCAGAAAGCTTACATCAGCGAGTTGCCCAACTGGCTGGTGCTGATGCCGCTATATTACAGCAAGTGATGGATACACTCCCCCTTATGCCGGGTTTGACCAGCCTTGTCCGCAAACTACAATCTCTGGACTGGCATGTCGCCATTGCATCCGGGGGTTTTACCTTCTTTGCTGATAATCTTCGCCAGCAATTGCGCCTTTTTGCCGCAGTTGCCAATCAGCTCGAAATAAAAAATGGCAAATTGACAGGCAAAATCAAAGGGCCAATTGTTGATGCAAAATATAAAGCGACCACTTTGCTACGGCTGGCAAAAGAGTTGGATATTCCACTTAGCCAAACTGTGGCAATCGGGGATGGTGCCAACGATTTGAAAATGATCCGCAAGGCAGGACTGGGTATTGCCTATCATGCAAAACCGAAAGTATATACACACGCTAAAGTAGGTATTCGCCATGCGGATTTGATGGGCGTTTTGTGTATTTTGAGCGGCGGCTTAAAACACGAAGAGCGTTAAAGTTATTTTTTAGCTGTCCAGAGCAGTCATATCAGGGAGTATACAGTGGCAAAAGCAGCAAAACGGGCGTTTGTCTGTAACGAATGTGGGGCGGATTATCCGCGCTGGCAGGGGCAATGCACTGCATGTCAGGCATGGAATACCATTACAGAAGTGCGTTTGGCCGCAACTTCATCTTCTTCCCGCAATGATCGTTTCAGTGGTTATGCAGGAGATGCCGGAGTCAGTAAAGTACAAAAACTTTCCGAAATCAGTTTGGAAGAGCGGCCTCGTTTTTCCACTGGGTTTAAAGAGTTTGACCGTGTACTGGGCGGTGGAGTCGTCCCTGGGAGTGCCATTTTGATAGGTGGTAACCCCGGTGCAGGCAAAAGTACCCTGTTACTGCAAACCATGTGTCAACTATCTGAGCAGATGAAAACCTTATATGTAACGGGTGAAGAATCGTTGCAACAAGTGGCAATGAGAGCACATCGGCTAGGCTTGCCGACGGATAAACTGAACATGTTGTCGGAAACAAGCATTGAACAGATTTGTCTGATTGCCGAACAGGAACAACCTAAGCTGATAGTTATTGACTCCATTCAGGTTATGCACATGGCTGATATCCAATCTTCACCCGGCAGTGTGGCACAAGTCAGGGAAACTGCGGCTTATCTGACCCGATTTGCTAAAACCTGCGGTGTTGCAATTATCATGGTTGGCCATGTGACAAAAGATGGTTCTCTGGCTGGTCCGAAGGTATTGGAGCACTGTATAGACTGTTCGGTGATGCTGGATGGTGAAGCCGATTCTCGTTTCCGTACTCTCCGTAGTCATAAAAACCGTTTTGGTGCAGTCAATGAATTAGGGGTATTCGCTATGACCGAACAGGGATTACGGGAAGTGAATAATCCCTCCGCCATTTTCTTGAGTCGTGGTGATGAAATCACCTCAGGCAGCTCCGTTATGATTGTCTGGGAAGGGACTCGTCCTTTACTGGTGGAAATTCAGGCTTTGGTTGATCATTCCATGATGTCGAATCCTCGTCGGGTAGCCGTGGGGCTTGAGCAAAACCGTCTGGCTATTCTATTAGCGATATTACATAAGCATGGTGGTTTGCAAATGGCAGATCAGGATGTCTTCGTTAATGTAGTCGGTGGGGTAAAAGTGACTGAAACCAGCGCTGACCTTGCATTACTGCTCTCTTTAGTTTCCAGCTTTCGTGATCGCCCTTTGTCCCGTGATTTAGTGGTATTTGGTGAGGTTGGGCTGGCCGGGGAAATTCGCCCTGTCCCCAGTGGTCAGGAGCGTATTTCAGAAGCTGCCAAGCACGGTTTTAAACGGGCAATTGTGCCTTATGCTAATATGCCGAAAAAAGCATTACCGGGAATGAAAGTCTTTGGAGTCAAAAAATTGACAGATGCTCTGTCTGTTCTTGATGAGCTGGATGACTAACCATGAATATATAAGGAAACAGACGATATAATTTTTATTTAATCATCGTCCGTTTGCCTAATTCCGGGATTAGATAAGAATTTAATTATTATTAATTTCGTTTTTACCTTTCACAGTAAGCATGTTATGTTGTTTAGTATACTAAACAAGGAGGGTATATGGGACAATTTGACTATTTAAAAGAGGTGATTAAAGAGGCGAATCACACACTACAGCAAGTCGCTGATGCATGTGGTATGACAAAAGGCTATTTAAGCCAACTTATTAACGGCAAGATAAAAAGTCCGAGCGCACAGAAATTAGCATCTCTTCATCAACATTTAGGATTGGCGTACCCTATGGAAAAGAAAACTATCGGTGTCGTGTTTGGTAAATTTTACCCGTTACATACCGGGCATATTTATTTAATCCAACGAGCATCCAGCCAAGTCGATGAATTGCACGTCATTCTCTGCTATGACGAGTTACGGGATCGAGAGCTGTTTATCAATAGCTCAATGTCTCAACAGCCTACGGTCAGTGACCGTCTGAGATGGTTGTTACAAACGTTTAAATATCAAAAAAATATCCATATCCACGCTTTTGATGAACAAGGTATGGAACCCTATCCACACGGTTGGGAATCCTGGAGTGAAAGTACAAAACGCTTCATGGCCACAAAAGGCATCAATCCTGACTATATCTATTCCAGCGAAGCACAGGATGTCCCATGCTATAAAGCGCATTTTGGCATTGAAACTATCCTTATTGACCCACAACGCTCATTCATGAATATCAGTGGAAGCCAGATACGACAGGCTCCTTTCCATTATTGGGAATATATCCCGACAGAAGTAAAGCCGTTTTTTGTGCGTACTGTCGCTATTCTTGGTGGTGAATCAAGTGGGAAATCTACGTTGGTAAACAAACTGGCGAATATGTTTAACACGACGAGTGCATGGGAATATGGGCGTGAGTATGTATTTTCCCATTTAGGGGGAGATGAGATGGCTCTGCAATACTCCGATTACGATAAAATAGCTTTAGGACACGCACAATACATTGATTTCTCAGTAAAATATGCCAACAAAGTCGCCTTTATTGATACTGACTTTGTCACAACACAGGCATTCTGCAAACGCTACGAAGGGAAAGAACATCCCTTTGTTCAGGCAATGGTTGATGAATATCGATTTGATCTGGTCATTCTCTTGGAAAATAACACGCCCTGGGTGGCAGATGGGCTGAGAAGCCTGGGCAATGAACAAGAGCGTAAAGAATTTCAGCAATTGCTTAAAAGCTTGTTGAAGAAAAATAACATTGATTATGTATGTGTTAACTCACCTGATTATGATCAACGTTTTCTTCGCTGTGTTGAACTTGTTCAGGAAATGTTAATGGCATAACTCATTTTTATATCAATAGATTTCAAGTAGCCGCAATGGCAGATAAAGCAGATAAATAAGCGCAAATAACCAGGCGGCAACTTGAAAAATTAGGACATATATACTAATAACCTGAACGGTTACTATATAATGATTAATTAAGATGATTTATTTTCTATAGTAATTTTTATTATTTCATGTTTTATTGTAAAACACTCTATAATTAAATATTTCATTGTGTTATTTTTTCATCAGTAACAAAATAAATTGTGATAATAATATTTTTTGATGCTTAGGTTTTACTGTTTAGGCTTGAATTGTCGAGAAATAAGTCATTTAATTAACGGACCTATTGATTTATCTATATAAAATTCATTTATTATCAACAAAAACCACATAATTTCCGTGTGATTTTTATTAAGGATGGAGGTGATGTAAAAAATATTGGCCTTTTGACATGAGTAAAATGACTTTTTTCCTTATTATAAAATTGGAATAAAAACAGAATAATTTATACCTTTTTATTTATGTTATCTTCTTCTCAGTAATAGCGGATATCATTAACATTTGACTCTAAGACTAAGAAATATCTCATTTATTATATAATAATTGTAAATAATAATTGACATAAGTTTTGTATTGTCGAGATATTTCATTCGTGAACTATTTAAATTAGTACAATGTCTTATTGATATTAATAAGCTGCCAATAAATTTAGATAACATATTTAAGGAAAAAGCTTTAACTTTTTAACCTAATTGTGTTGAGAATATGAACTTAAATCAATTTAAATCGATTGAAGTTATCAATATTTCATATGGTCTAACTGATAATACAGTTAATTATGAAATGATTTCAGACATCACATTTTCTATTATACCAGGTGAAATTACTTTGATAACAGGGCCGAAGACATCAACCAACAGCATATTGCTATCGATTGCTTCGGGTATGTTACAACCAGATCAAGGAGATGTATTAATCAATAATAACAAACTAAAACTAATGAGTGATTCCGAGTTAGGTCAGTTTCATTCGAAAAATAGTGGTTTTATTTTTCAGGGTTTTAATTTATCCAGTGAGCTTACGCTGTTAGATAACTTGTTATTATCCAACTCTTACGGGTTATCTCTTTCTCAAAAACAAGCGGTAAGTATTGCACAGAAATCGTTAGATATTGTGAAATTAAGTGACAAGAGCCGTTATTATCCAGGAGAGCTTTCTGAAAACGAAAGACAACGAGCGGCTATGGCAAAAGCACTCGTAAGAAGACCTGAGTATCTATTTGCAGATGAACCGACTCGTCACTTAGACCATCAGGAATTAAAGATGTTTGTTGATATCTTTAAATTTATCGCACATGAGCAGAAAGGCACAGTAGTGATCGCCTCTCAAGATAAACGCCTGATTCAATACGCTGATAGTATAATTACTCTAGAAAGAGGTAAAGTCATTAAAACTTATGAATCCTTCCAAGAGCAAAGAGTTATGGTGTCATAACTGTATGTTTCCTTAAAAGAGCGAAAACGGCCTGATATCAGGCCGTTTCTTATTTAACTGAGATATCCCCGTCGTCTTTCAAGTTGCAGCTTTGTTGATTTCGCTTCATTGCCGTCGCGCTGCATCTTGAAATCCATAGGATATAAATCTTATTTACTGATTTTCTTATACTTAATGCGATGAGGCTCCAACGCTTCAGCGCCCAGTGTCCGCTTCTTGTAGTCTTCGTATTCGCTGAAGTTTCCTTCAAAGAAACTCACCTTACCTTCATCTTGATAGTCAATGATGTGCGTTGCGATACGGTCAAGGAACCAACGGTCATGGGAAATAACCATTGCACATCCTGGGAATTCCAACAGAGCATTTTCCAGTGCGCGCAGAGTTTCAATATCCAGATCATTGGTTGGTTCGTCCAGCAACAACATATTACCGCCTACTTGCAGAAGTTTCGCCAGATGCAGACGGCCACGCTCACCACCGGACAATTCACCAACGCGCTTTCCTTGATCCACGCCTTTAAAGTTAAAGCGGCCTACATAAGCACGGCTTGGGATCTCAAAGCTACCGATGCGCATAATATCCTGCCCGCCGGACACCTCTTCCCATACTGTCTTCTTGTCATCCATGTTGTCGCGGAACTGATCAACGGAAGCCAGTTTCACCGTCTCACCCAAAGTGATTGAGCCAGAATCCGGTTGTTCCTGACCAGACAACATACGGAACAGAGTTGATTTACCCGCACCGTTCGGGCCGATAATCCCAACAATCGCCCCTTTTGGCAGAGAGAAACTCAGGTTATCAATCAGAACCCGATCACCATAAGATTTAGTCAGGTTACTCACTTCCAGTACCTTGTCCCCCATCCTTGGCCCAGGCGGAATGAACAATTCACTGGTTTCGTTACGTTTCTGGTATTCAACGTTATTGAGTTCTTCAAAGCGAGCCAGACGAGCCTTACCTTTGGCCTGACGTCCTTTCGGATTCTGACGAACCCATTCCAGTTCTTTCTCAATGGATTTACGGCGAGCAGCTTCTGTTGAAGCTTCTTGTGCCAGACGAGCATCTTTCTGCTCCAGCCACGAAGAATAGTTACCTTCCCATGGAATACCTTCGCCACGGTCAAGCTCCAAGATCCAGCCCGCAACGTTATCGAGGAAGTAACGGTCGTGAGTAATAGCAACGACAGTACCTTCATAATCGTGCAGGAAGCGCTCCAGCCATGCTACAGATTCAGCATCAAGGTGGTTGGTCGGTTCGTCAAGCAATAGCATGTCTGGTTTTTCCAGCAACAGGCGACAAATCGCAACACGGCGACGTTCTCCCCCGGACAGATGCTCAATTTTAGCATCCCATGCTGGCAAACGCAGAGCATTAGCCGCTCGTTCAAGTTGGTTATCCAGATTATGACCGTCATGAGACTGGATAATCGCTTCCAGTTCACCTTGCTCTTTAGCCAGTTTGTCGAAATCCGCATCTGGATCAGCATAAGCAGCATAAACTTCATCAAGACGTGTCAGTGCATTTTTAACTTCGCTGACGGCTTCTTCCACTGCTTCACGAACGGTATGTTCAGGATTGAGTTTAGGCTCCTGCGGCAAATAACCAATTTTGATGCCCGGTTGTGGACGCGCTTCCCCCTCAATATCTTTATCAATACCTGCCATGATACGCAGTAAGGTCGATTTACCAGCACCATTCAGACCAAGAACACCGATTTTTGCTCCAGGGAAAAAACTTAAGGAAATATTTTTCAGAATATGCCTTTTCGGGGGAACAATTTTTCCAACCCGGTGCATACTATAAACATATTGAGCCAAAGTAATGTACCTTTTTGATAATTAAGGAAATATTTAATATTAGTTTACGCTTGTGGGGCTTGGATGGGGTATTTTACCTTAAATTTAGCCGATCGTGTTGCTACCTGTTTAGCATTATGTTCAATTACGTTCATCGTTGTAATAAATCACATCAATATTATTATAATTAAAACAATTTATATTTCGTTCACTACGGTCAATCTTCTGGAGGAGTATGTGGCTATAAGTAAATGGCGGCATTTTATAATGACTGTTAGTCTGGCTTCTGTTATTGGCATAGCTCATGCAGACTCTCTGGAAACTCAGCGGGAGCGCTATCAGGCAATAAAACTCGCGTGGGATGCGAAAAATATGGCAGAAGTTGATCGGTTGATGCCAACATTAAGGGATTACCCTTTGTATCCTTATCTGGAGTATCGCCAATTAGTTCATAACCTGAAAATTGTTTCTCCTCAGCAAGTTCGCCACTTCATGACCACTTACCCGACCCTGCCACCCGCTCACTCTCTGTCATCCCGATACATCAACTCCTTGGCAAGTGACGGAGATTGGTATGGCATTCTGGCATTCAGTCCCAATGCACCCAATACTGTAGCAGCACGTTGTAATTATTACTTTGCTAAATGGGCAATAGGAAACCAGAAAGCGGCCTGGGAAGGCGCTAAAGAAATTTGGCTACGTGGCGACTCATTGCCCGATGATTGCGATGATTTGTTGAATGTCTGGGAACGCGCCGGGCACTTATCCGTAAGTTTAATATTGCAGCGTATCGAATTAGCAGTAGAGGAGAATAATGCAACCCTCGCGAGTTATCTTATCAAGCGCTTACCCTTGAATTATCGCAACTTAAGAACTCATTTACTGAAATTGCAAAGTGATCCCGCATCTGTCGAACACTTTGCCAGAACAATAAGACCAACTGACTTCACCCGTTCCATGGTCATCAATGCCTTTTCTTATTTTGCCCGTAAAAATGCTGAGCAGGCCAGACTCAGTCTCACCGCCATTGCACGGGCACAAAAAATGAATAACCAGGAAAGACAGAGATTAAAAGACATCGTGGCATGGCAACTAATGGGGGATATTACGCCAGAGCAAGCAAAATGGCGGGATAATGCAATACAAGGTTCACACTCCAGCGCTCTGATTGAACGCCGCATTCGCTTGGCGTTACGGGATGCCGATGAAAAAGGGCTGGCGGAATGGTTAAACTTGTTACCTAAAAATGTCCTGCAAAAAGATGAATGGCAATATTGGCGTGCGATTGTCCTGCTAAATACCGGTAAGAAAAAGGAAGGAGATACCATATTACGTAATTTGATGGAGCATCGTGGTTTCTATCCCATGGTAGCAGCACAGAAATTACATATGCCCTATCCTCTGGTGATCAATAAGTCAGAAAGACCTGATGCTTCCATCGCGAAGTTACCGCAGATTAAGCGGGTCCGTGAATTGATGTATTGGCGTATGGATGATCTGGCCCGCTCAGAATGGATCAACTTAGTTTCTTCACAAAACAGCACTAAACAAGAACAACTGGCTCGTTATGCGTTTGAGCAAAATTGGCCTGCGCTGAGTGTTCAGGCGACGATCACCGGCAAAATGTGGGATCATCTTGAAGAACGTTTTCCTTTAGCGTGGCAAAATGAATTTGCCCACTTCACTTCAGATAAAAGTATTTCACAAAGTTATGCAATGGCTATTGCGCGACAGGAAAGCGCATGGTATCCACAAGCCCAGTCTTCAAAAGGCGCGAGCGGATTAATGCAACTGATGCCCAAAACGGCAGAACATACAGTAAAGAGCAAAAAAATTGATGGCTATGTCAGCAGCAATCAATTAATGAACCCGACCATAAATATCAAAATTGGCACTGCATATCTGGAATCGATTTATCAGAGTTTTGGTAAGAACCGTATTCTCGCCAGTGCCGCCTATAACGCAGGTCCCAGAAATGTCGAACGGTGGTTAACCAATAGTGCGGGAAACATTGATGCTATCGCTTTTATTGAAAGTATTCCTTTTTCTGAAACACGCTCTTACGTCAAAAATGTACTGGCTTATGATGTGTTCTATCATAATTTCATGGGGAAATTATCTAATGTGTTGACTGATGCTGAATGGCAAAGACGTTACTAATTTCAGATCTAATTGTGATATGATTTTGTACTAGTTAAATAGTATGGCTATAGATTATGACACAAAATCATTTGATTGACCCGGCACTTTCCCCGGAAGATGGCGATGACTGGCTTGCTTTTGTTAAGTTATTACAAACGGCATTTGAACAAAATTTGCAACATCAAATTTTACAGTTATTATTGACACCCGATGAACGTACAGCGTTATCAACCAGAGTTCGGATTATTCAAGAGTTGATGCGTGGGCAAATGAGTCAACGCGAACTCAAAAACGAACTTAGTGTTGGGATTGCAACAATCACTCGTGGCTCAAATAGCTTGAAATCAGCGTCAGCCCATGTCAAAGAGTGGTTGGAAACGCAGTTATTGAAGTAAATCAGTTATGATAATAGCTGTTCTGACGATACCTGTTTTGGCAATGGCGGTTAAATAATCAATCAGTAACAGAGGCCATATTATTATGGCCTCCGATAGTTATGCCATTAAGGTTGGTTGTTCAATTCTTTATAAATTTCATGATGGATAGGAACGAGAGCCAGTATCAGTGCCTGATGGTAAACACTAGTACGAGTCAGGATGCCATTGGTGAAAAAACCAATTGCCCCACCTTTTTGTTTGATGTTATCAACACCAGTCAGATAAGCCATTTCGTGACCAAGCTCACGTCCCTCACGAATACCTTCCAGTACCTTTTCAGGCAGCATCAGACTGGCAGAACGCGATTCACCCCGGATTTGCTTATACTCGATAACCATCCAGGCAAAAGTCATGTCATCTTCGATTCCGGCTTCAACACCGACCCAGAAATCGGCTTCCGGCCTAACCTGACGAGCTGCCATAACCCGATGGCGAGCGCCAGTACGAGTTTCAGTATTACCAATTGGCTGTTGAGGGACACTACTGTCTACATTGACATCTTCTATACGGTATGTTCCTGGGCCAAAAACATCATCAAATGCAAGGCTAATCGCTTTTATTTTCGCAGGGTTAGTTGTTGCAGCAATAACATGATACATAATAAATAAGTAATCCTTTGAACTATTTCATGATGCAGTATAACGGAAAATAACTATGTTACAGGTATATCTTGTTCGTCATGGCGAAACAGAATGGAATGTGGCTCGTCGTATTCAAGGGCAATCTGACAGCCCATTGACTGAAATTGGGCGGCGTCAGGCACTCTTGGTAGCACAAAGAGTGCGGTCAGAGAACATTACACATGTTATCACTAGTGACCTTGGTCGAACACGCGAAACCGCAGAAATTATTGCAAAAGCCTGTGGCTGTGAGGTGATATTAGAGCCACGCTTGCGGGAAATAAACATGGGCATTCTGGAAAACCGTGAACTGAGTTCCCTGACACAAGAAGAAGAGTCCTGGCGCAAAAGTCTTGTCGATGGAACACCAAACGGACGGATACCAGGAGGTGAATCAATGAACGAGGTATGCAGTCGTATGCGTGCAGCACTGGAAAGCTGTCTTGACCTACCAGCAGGAAGTCGCCCTTTGCTGGTGAGTCATGGCATGGCGTTAGTCAGTCTGATTTTCTCTATTTTGGGATTACCAGCCAACTCTGAACGTCGCCTGCGGCTGAGGAACTGCTCTATCTCAAGGGTAGATTACCAGGATAGCCCATGGCTGGCTTCTGGTTGGATTGTTGAAACAGCGGGCGATATCACACACCTGAATATGCCCGCATTAGATGAGCTACAAGGCTAACGCTGAATTGGGATGAGGTACTCAAACTCCACAACATGGCTTTGAGACTCATCCTCCAACTTCTTCCTTTCAAGATTAGTAAGATAGTATCGCTCGACATCGTATCCTTTCCTGCGAGTGATATTCAGTTGGGGTAAACAAACGGTATAGATATTAAAGAGAAATTCATTGAGACGCTCTTCTTTACCAAAATAACTGAATGAAATGTATTCCCCTCCGGGCAAAACAACCGGCTGACTATCTTTAGTGTCAAAAGTCGCATATTCCGGCTCTATTGCAGTGGTATAAAAAACCGTCTGCTCATCATCATGCTCTGTACTGATAGTGGAATGATGCAATCCATACAATTTAGGAGGTAAAATTTCAGCATGTTGCAGATAGAAAACCCAAAAGTTATTGCGCATCTCCGTACAGGCTTTCGACCATTGTTCCAGTGTATAGGAGCAGGTATGCTCAGTACCGACAAGTAATTTATCTTCCAACGTCACAAACTTATGTTCAGGTAACGGTTTGTTATCCAGCATAATCGGAGGACAAATCCCGGTAGCACACCACTCTTCACTTCGGCGATAAGAGGCCGGTGTCCGGTTGAACTGTTTTTTGAAAGCTCTGGTAAAAGTTTGTTGAGAATCAAAACGATATTGCAGAGCGATGTCCAGAATGGGACGACCGGTTAAACGCAATGCAACGGCAGCCTTGGACAACCGTCTGGCACGAATGTAGGAGCCAATAGCTTGTCCCGTAACATCCTTAAACATGCGCTGTAAGTGCCACTTGGAATAACCTGCTTTTGCTGCAACATTATCAAGGGATAGTGGACGATCCAGATTATTATCCAACCAATGCAGCAGATCTCGAATGATGTTGGTTTGATCCATACATCTCCCTAATTCATCAAGACAAAAAGAAAACCATACAATTTTAAGATAACTCAATGTTTAAAAAATTTTCAGAATGAAAATGTTGTATAGATTGATAATTAGCACCTATCATTTCCAAACTCTAAGATGGCTTTAACTACCTGATTTTTTTTTAATTCACCAAGCATACTGTCGTTTTCACAACACAATCCTTTTCCCTGTCATGACAGCAACATCTATTGTAACTACCCAGAGCAGCTATTTTCATTTCAATTCCTAATTTGACAAGCATTCTCTTGATATCATAAAGCAGAATATGGTGGCACAATCATAACAGATAAAACCTGACACCCAATAAAACAAGACAAAACTTGGAATAAGCTAATGGCAAATCTGATCATTTGTCAAGCTTACCTTTAGACTCTATTACCAATGATGATGGGAAAAATTATTAAAATAATTTGCCTCTATCAATGTATATTGATGGGTGATAGACAACAGTGATACCCCATGAAATTTTCTATGAAAAAAACATATTTTGTATATCTTTGAGAAAGTATGAGCATCCGTAAAAACAGATTTAATACTCACTCTTTACTCGTTTTGAATGTATGTTCAGCTATAATGCCATGTTTTTCTTCATAGATGCATTAACTTTGAAAATGCCTTTGCAAAAGCCATTGATTCGCATTATATGTCAATGATAGATATTTTCACCGTGTTTATTTAATTAAAATGGACTAAATATGGTAACAATTAAGAAAATAGTGATTGCTGTTGCCCTACTCTGTTCTCCGGTGATCCTGCACGCCGAAGAGATCGGATCTGTTGATACCGTGTTCAAACTTTTTGGGCCAGATAACAAAATAGTGATAGAAGCTTTTGATGATCCGGATGTTAAAAATGTAACTTGCTATTTAAGCAGAGCTAAAACAGGTGGAATTAAAGGCGGTTTAGGATTAGCAGAAGACACTTCTGATGCCGCGATCTCTTGTCAGCAGGTCGGGCCAATCGAACCGGCAGATAAGATCCTTAATTCACCAAAAAAAGGGCAAGTCGTTTTTCAGAAAAGAACATCGTTAGTGTTTAAAAAACTTCAGGTTGTCCGTTTTTACGATCCAAAACGTAATACACTGATCTACCTAACCTATTCCGACAAAGTCATTGATGGTTCACCTAAAAATGCCATCAGCGCCGTACCAATTATGCCGTGGAAAGAGTAGAGCAACCAACGAAACACAGCCTAAATAAAGAATAGCTATTAAAAAAACCCTGAACTCACTTAAGTATTCAGGGTTTTTTTGTTGATATTGTATTTTTAAAATAAAGATTTTTATAAATGCAATAAATCAAAAAACAATAAATGGCGGGAACAAATATTAGTCTTCCAGATCACCACAGAAACGATAGCCTTCACCATGAATAGTGGCAATAATTTCTGGGGTATCCGGTGTCGATTCGAAGTGTTTACGAATTCGACGAATAGTGACATCCACAGTACGATCATGTGGCTTCAGTTCACGCCCGGTCATTTTTTTCAACAACTCTGCACGAGTCTGAATTTTTCCCGGATTCTCACAGAAGTGGAGCATCGCACGAAACTCACTGCGTGGCAGCTTATAGTGATCTCCCATTGGGTTTACCAGTGAGCGACTATTGATATCCAATTCCCAACCATTGAACTTATAACTTTCAACTTGGCGGCGTTCTTCACCTGAATGGCTCAGATTCATAGTACGGGAGAGCAGGTTCCGCGCACGAATAGTTAACTCCCGCGGGTTGAAAGGCTTGGTGATGTAGTCATCAGCACCAATTTCAAGGCCAAGTATTTTATCCACCTCATTATCACGCCCAGTTAAGAACATCAGGGCAACATTTGCCTGCTCACGTAATTCACGGGCAAGAAGCAGACCATTTTTGCCTGGCAGATTGATATCCATAATCACTAAGTTAATATCGTTATCTGACAAAATATTGTGCATTTCTAAGCCATCATTGGCTTCATAAACAACATACCCTTCAGCTTCAAAAATACTCTTCAAGGTATTGCGTGTGACAATTTCGTCTTCAACAATCAAAATATGCGGGGTTTGCATGGTTGCTACCTAAAAATCGCTAAAAAAACAGAACCTGTATGACATAAGCTGTTATTATTAAAAGTAAAAATCCCACTCTCGTTCTGGATTACAGAAAACGCAGCTCATATCTAAAAAATGTTGTTGATATGTTTTACGCTAAAAGCATTTGTTGCTTCTCTCTGAAGGTACATACCCGAAAACCCATTTCAGCAGGGGCTATATTAGTCTATTAACAGCAATATAACAGCTAGTAATGCATTTGCCCTCTAAAAAAACCAACTTTTGTTGATACATATCAAAATCAATTGTAGCACGATAACATTATTTGTAATTGTTAATTTAAAATTAACCATTTTGTTATTAATTTGAAAAATTTATGTTAATAATTTGCTATATTGCCTCTAATGCTTAGAGAGATCAACCCAACACTTAAATGTTAAAATTAGCGTGTTTTATCATAAAGATGAAATAATTACAAAATATGTTTTTTATAAAATTAAATGCTGATAAAAATATTTCAAACCAGATAATGGCTCAATTATCGAATCATATTTTGAACGATTACAACACAGAAAATGATGCTTTTTTCCACGATGATTTTAAAAATTATTTGACTTCAACCACAGTTTCCTTTAACCAATAGGGGTCGAACAGAATTAAAAGACAGACAGGAAACCATGCGCTACGTTAGCCCGAAAAATACAATTACTGCAAACACAGTTACTGCTAAAACAATCACTACGATTACCACCGGAACCACGAGTTACGGTGCGGGCTGACGCGTACAAATAAAATAGTAAAAAGCCCGTATCCCACAAGATACGGGCTTTTTTTTGACACTTTTTTTAACAGAAAGTCAGGAGAGAAATACCCATGCGAGTACTAAAATTTGGGGGCACTTCAGTCGCAAACTATCAACGCGTACTGAGTGTGGCTGATATCGCTGAAAGTGAACTATCCCTTGGGCAAGTCGCCCTGGTTCTTTCTGCACCCGCAAAAATTACAAACCATTTAGTAGCAATGATAACCAAAACGGTTGCAGGACAAGACATTGTTTCCAATATGAGCGATACCACCCAAATCTTTACTGATTTGTTGTCAGGATTAAAAGAACATCAGCCAAATTTCGATTACGAATATCTGAAAGGTGTTATCGCGCGTGAACTGGCTAATCTAAAGCAAGCCCTACATGGTATTTCTCTGTTAAAACAGTGCCCGGACTGCATTAATGCAGCCCTGATTTGTTGTGGTGAAAAATTATCCATTGCGATTATGTCCTCCGTACTACAAGCTCGCGGACATAAAGTATTTATTATCGATCCAGTTAAAAACCTTCTTGCTCACGGACACTATCTCGAATCCACTGTTGATATCCACGAATCCACCAAACGTATTACAGCACTGAATATTCCTGCTGACCATATTATCCTGATGGCTGGCTTTACTGCGGGTAATGATAATGGTGAACTGGTTGTTCTTGGGCGTAATGGTTCCGATTATTCAGCCGCAGTGCTGGCAGCATGCTTACGTGCGGATTGCTGTGAAATCTGGACTGACGTAGATGGTGTTTATACCTGTGACCCACGTTCCGTTTCTGATGCCCGTCTATTAAAAAGCCTGTCCTATCAGGAAGCCATGGAACTTTCCTATTTTGGTGCTAAAGTCCTTCATCCCCGCACTATTGCGCCTATCGCTCAATTCCAGATCCCTTGTCTGATTAAAAATACTGCCAACCCTGATGCACCAGGAACGTTCATTGGTGAAGGACAAAAAGACGAAAGTATGCTTATTAAGGGCATCACTAACCTGAATCATATGGCAATGATCAACGTTTCAGGCCCCGGCATGAAAGGTATGGTCGGCATGGCAGCAAGAGTATTTGCCGTTATGTCCCGCTCAGGCATTTCTGTCGTGCTGATCACACAGTCCTCATCAGAATACAGCATCAGTTTCTGTGTACCGCAAAAAGAGTTGAACAGAGCACAAAAAGCACTGACAGAAGAATTTTATCTGGAATTGAAAGACGGTGTGCTTGATCCCATTGATGTGATAGATAACCTCGCCATCATTTCTGTGGTTGGTGATGGAATGCGCACACAACGTGGCATCTCTGCCCGTTTCTTCTCGGCATTGACCCGTGCCAATATTAACATCATCGCTCTTGCTCAAGGTTCATCGGAACGCTCCATTTCCGCAGTCATTGACAATGATGTTGCTACAACAGCGGTTCGTCTCTGTCACCAAATGCTGTTTAATACTGCTCAAGTGGTTGAAGTGTTTGTTGTCGGTGTGGGCGGTGTGGGCAGCGCATTGATTGAACAAATCCGCCGCCAACAATCATGGCTGAAACAAAAACATATTGATCTCCGCGTCTGCGGTATTGCCAATTCACGGGCTATGCTAACAGATATGCAGGGCATCAGTTTAGATAACTGGCAACAGGCTCTGTCAGAAGCCAGTGAGCCTTTCAGCCTGAGCCGATTGATCCGGCTTGAAAAAGAGTATCATCTCCTGAACCCGGTGATTGTGGACTGTACATCAAATCAATCCATTGCCGAACAATATGCCAGTTTCCTGAGCGATGGCTTCAATGTTGTCACACCGAATAAAAAAGCCAATACACTTTCAATGGCCTATTATCAAGAAATCCGTCAGGCTGCTGGAAAGTCGAAGCGTAAGTTCCTGTATGACACCAACGTAGGCGCAGGATTACCTGTCATCGAAAACTTACAGAATTTGCTGAACGCCGGGGATGAGTTAGTTCAGTTCAACGGTATCCTGTCAGGTTCTCTGTCTTACATTTTCGGTATGCTGGATGAAGGTATGACACTTTCGCAAGCAACATTGCTGGCAAAAGAAAAAGGCTTTACGGAACCCGACCCACGAGATGATCTATCAGGCATGGATGTTGCACGTAAACTATTAATTCTGGCACGTGAATCTGGCTATGAACTGGAATTGGAAGATATTCATGTCGAGCCCGTTTTACCGACATCATTTGACGCCAGTGGTGATGTCAGCGATTTTCTGCAACGTTTACCGCAGTTGGATCTGGAATTTAATCGCCGGGTTGCAGATGCCGCAAAGCAAGAAAAAGTGTTGCGCTATGTCGGCATCATTGAACAAGGCCGTTGTATGGTGAAAATTGCCGCAGTCGATGGCAATGATCCACTTTATAAAGTCAAAAATGGCGAAAACGCACTGGCTTTCTATACCCGTTATTATCAACCAATCCCACTGGTGCTGCGTGGCTACGGTGCAGGGAATGATGTGACGGCAGCAGGCGTTTTTGCTGATATATTACGCACTCTGTCATGGAAATTGGGGGTTTAATGGTGGTCAGGGTTTATGCGCCTGCCTCTATCGGTAACGTTGGGGTTGGGTTTGATGTGCTTGGCGCAGCAGTTTCTCCTGTTGATGGTTCACTGCTTGGGGATTGTGTCTCTGTCAGTGCAGCAGAAAGTTTTACTTTAAATAATGAAGGGAAATTTATCGGCAAACTACCTGAAAATCCCAAACATAATATTGTCTACCAATGTTGGCAGCTCTTTCGCCAGCGACTGGGTAAAGAACTGCCTGTTGCCATGACACTGGAAAAAAACATGCCGATTGGCTCTGGATTAGGCTCCAGTGCCTGCTCAGTAGTTGCCGCATTAGTAGCATTAAATGAATATGCCGGCCGTCCTTTTGAACCTAGCCAATTACTGGACATGATGGGGGAATTAGAAGGACGAATTTCTGGTGGTGTGCATTATGACAATGTTGCACCGTGTTATTTAGGTGGACTGCAATTAATTCTGGCTCAGAAAGATAACGTTTGTCAGTCAATCCCTGCCTTTGATGATTGGTTGTGGGTGATGGCATACCCCGGCATCAAAGTTTCGACATCAGAAGCACGCGCAATTTTGCCTGCTCGCTATTCCCGCAGCGATATTATTAACCATGGCCGTTATTTTGCAGGATTTATTCACGCCTGCTATACCCAACAATCCGATTTAGCGGCCAAATTGATGAAAGATGTTATTGCCGAGCCTTATCGCACACAGCTTTTACCCGGTTTTGCCAACGCACGTGACGGCGTAAAAAAACTGGGTGCTCTGGCATGTAGCATCTCTGGCTCTGGCCCGACATTATTTGCGATTTGTAATGAGATGGGGATAGCGAAAGAAGTCGCCCAGTGGCTGCAACAACATTACGTACAAAATGACGAAGGTTTTGTTCATATTTGCCGTCTGGATCTCGCAGGCGCACGACAGGTAGGGTAACAATGAAACTATATAACTTAAAAGACAATCACGAGCAGGTCAGTTTTTCACAGGCAGTCAAACAAGGATTGGGGAAACAGCAAGGATTGTTCTTCCCGCAGGATTTACCTGAATTCAGTCGTGCCGAAGTTGATGAATTATTAAAACTGGATTTTGTCAGCCGCAGCCAGCGTATTCTTTCTGCATTTATTGGCGATGAAATTCCTACTGAACAACTGGCTAAACGCGTTAAAAATGCTTTCACTTTTCCTGCTCCTATATCAATTGTCGAAGATGACATAGCTTCATTAGAGCTTTATCACGGCCCGACACTGGCTTTCAAAGACTTTGGCGGCCGTTTTATGGCTCAGATCCTTGCACAAATTGCAGGAGAACAACCGGTCACTATTTTGACTGCAACTTCCGGTGATACCGGAGCGGCTGTTGCTCATGCCTTTTATGGTTTAGAGAATGTACAGGTGGTGATCCTCTATCCAGAAGGAAAAATCAGCCCATTACAGGAAAAACTGTTCTGCACATTGGGTCGCAATATTCATACTGTCGCTGTTCAAGGCGATTTTGATGCTTGTCAGGCGCTGGTTAAACACTCTTTCGATGATGAAGAACTGAAAAAAGCTTTGTCCCTCAACTCTGCGAACTCAATTAATATCAGTCGCCTGCTGGCACAAATTTGCTATTACTTTGAAGCCGTTGCACAATTCCCAGTGGAAAAACGCGAACAGTTGGTAATTTCCGTGCCTAGCGGCAACTTTGGCAACCTGACTGCGGGCTTACTGGCAAAATCAATGGGATTGCCGGTAAAACGTTTTATCGCGGCAACCAATGTTAACGATACCGTTCCCCGTTATCTGGCAGAAGGCACATGGCAACCGAACCAGACTGTTGCCACTCTCTCCAATGCGATGGACGTCAGTCAGCCAAATAACTGGCCGCGTATTGAAGAACTTTTCCGTCGCAAGGGTTGGTCACTCAGTGAACTGGGCAATGGTGTTGTAGATGACAATATCACTCAAAGCACAATCCAGGAATTAGCTGCCAAAGGCTATATTTCCGAACCTCACGCAGCCATTGCTTACCGGGTATTACGAGATCAATTGCAGGAAGGAGAATACGGACTGTTTTTGGGCACGGCTCATCCCGCCAAATTCAAGGAAAACGTGGAAGCAATCCTCGGCCAGCCATTATCGTTACCACAAGAGCTGGCCGAACGTGCCGATATGGCATTGTTATCCCACGTCCTGCCTGCTGATTTCGCCACCTTACGCGAATTCCTGATGGAAAGAGCCCCGAAATAAATAGATTTGTCACTCCACAAGTCATTGTGGAGTGGCCTTGATCATGGTTGTTCAGGGCGTTTAAACACCAATTCATTGCTTTTAGAAAGAGATTCATCAAAAGCATATCCTTCCAGGTTAAACTCCACCAACCGTGCTGGATCGGTCAGTTGGTTTTGAATAATAAAGCGGCTCATTAATCCACGGGCTTTCTTGGCGTAGAAACTAATAACTTTATATTTGCCATTTTTTTCATCCAGAAAAACCGGCTTGATGATGTTGGCTGACAGCTTCTTGGTATTTACCGATTTGAAATACTCATCAGAAGCCAAATTAATCAGAACATCATCACCTTGTTGCTCCAGTGCAACATTCAAATTTTCCGCAATACGATCCCCCCAGAATTTATACAAATCTTTACCACGAGGGTTCTCCAGTTTGATACCCATTTCCAAACGATAAGGCTGCATCAGATCGAGAGGACGCAAGACCCCATACAATCCAGATAAAATTCTCAAATGAGTTTGGGCAAAATCAAAATCGGCATCTGAGAAAATTTCTGCCTGCATACCGGTATAGACATCCCCCTTGAAAGCAAGGATCGCCTGACGAGCATTTTCCGGGGTGAAATCGGGTTTCCACTCACCAAAACGGGCTGCATTCAATCCCGCCAGTTTATCGCTGATACCCATCAGGCTACTGATTTGTGCAGGTGTTAAGGTGCGGCAGACATCAATTAACTGTTTTGACTCCTCCAGCAAAGCCGGTTGACTATACTTTTCTGTTGCAAGCGGGTTTTCATAATCGAGCGTTTTGGCGGGTGAAATAGTAATAAGCATGATTCTGTTCCGAGTTTCTGAATGATTTTCTCAATAATCGAGGATTTTCCACTTTAATTTAGCAAAATTAACCTGAAAAAGGGGAATAACAGCGATAGAATTTTCCGACCTGACGAGCTGTGCTTGACCATGTTATTATCACAAAATGGCGAGGCAAACGTGCCAAAGATTTTACGTATAACGATGAGATATTAACCATGACCGATAAACTGACTTCCCTGCGTAAACTGACAACAGTAGTAGCAGATACCGGGGATATCGCGGCAATGAAATTGTATCAGCCGCAAGATGCAACAACGAACCCTTCCCTGATTTTGAATGCTGCACAAATTCCTGAATACCGCCAACTGATTGATGAAGCCATTGAATGGGCTCGTCGTCAGAGCAATTCCCGTGAGCAACAAGTTATTGATGCCGGCGATAAATTGGCAGTTAACATCGGTCTGGAAATTCTGAAACTGATCCCTGGCCGTATTTCCACTGAAGTTGATGCCCGTCTCTCTTATGACACAGAAGCCAGTGTTGCGAAAGCAAAACGTCTGATCAAACTGTACAACGAAGCGGGTATCGGCAATGACCGCATCCTGATCAAACTGGCTTCCACCTGGCAAGGTATCCGTGCTGCGGAGCAACTGGAAAAAGAAGGTATCAACTGTAACCTGACTCTGCTGTTCTCTTTTGCACAAGCGCGGGCCTGTGCAGAAGCGGGCGTTTACCTGATCTCTCCATTTGTTGGTCGTATCCTTGACTGGTACAAAGCGAATGGCGATAAAAAAGAGTTCGCGCCACACGAAGATCCAGGTGTCATTTCTGTTTCTGAAATTTACCAGTACTACAAAAAACATGGTTACAACACGGTTGTTATGGGAGCAAGCTTCCGTAATTCCGGTGAAATTCTGGAACTGGCTGGCTGTGACCGCCTGACTATTTCTCCTGCATTACTGAAAGAGCTATCTGAAACAAAAGGCGAAGTTGAATGCAAACTGGGCTATGAGGGCGAAGTTAAGCCTCGTCCAGCTCCAATGACTGAAGCTGAGTTCTACTGGGAACACCATCAGGATGCGATGGCAACCGAAAAACTGGCGGAAGGTATCCGTAAGTTTGCTATTGATCAGGGCAAACTTGAGAGCATGATCGCTGATCTGCTGTAATATTGAACAATCCGCTATTTTTTATTCTATAAAGGCGACATAATAGTGTCGCCTTTTTCACTATTTTTGCTGTTTTTATTTTTTTACTGTTAATTAAGGTTCGTATGAATGTATTACGCATTGGCCTCGTATCTGTTTCTGATCGTGCTTCAAGCGGTATTTATCAGGACATGGGTCTGCCTGCATTGGAAGAATGGCTAGGGAAAGCAGTCATCACTCCTTTCAGTATCGAAGCCCGACTGATCCCCGATGAGCAAATCCTGATTGAGCAGACCCTGTGTGAATTAGTCGATGAATTAGGCTGCCATCTGGTGCTGACTACCGGGGGAACAGGCCCTGCCCGTCGTGATGTGACACCAGATGCAACATTGGCAATTGCTGATCGTGAAATGCCTGGGTTTGGTGAGCAGATGCGTCAAATTAGTCTGCAATTTGTGCCAACAGCGATTTTATCTCGTCAGGTCGGTGTGATCCGCAACCAGGCGTTGATCCTTAACCTGCCCGGACAACCAAAAGCGATTGCAGAAACGCTGGAAGGGTTGAAAGATGACAACGGCAAAGTTTTAGTACCGGGAATTTTTGCCAGTGTGCCCTATTGTATTCAACTGTTAGATGGCCCTTATATCGAAACTGATGAAACCGTTGTGGCCGCTTTCAGACCCAAAAGTGCCCGCCGTTAACCCTTGGCTTCCTGTGTTCAGTGGCTGATTTCCGGCCATCAGCATTCGGTGATTAATGCACCGTTGTCAGAAAGCACACATTAAAAAGGTTCTGGATAAGATCAGAACCTTTGAGAAAAAAGTTTGTTCCAGTAGCTCAGGTCAGACTGTCACCATGAGTTTCAATAACCTGCTTGTACCAATAGAAGCTTTTCTTACGGCGTCGTTCCAGTGTTCCTGTTCCCTGTTCATTCTGATCAACATAAATGTACCCGTACCGCTTGGAAACTTCACCCTTTGAGGCACTGACCAGATCAATCGCTCCCCAGCTTGTATATCCCATAACCTCCACCCCATCTTCAATTGCTTCCCTGACTTGCACAAGATGGTCATTAAGATAATCAATGCGATAATTATCCTGAATACTGCCATCAGCTTCCACGGTATCTTTGGCTCCCAGACCATTCTCAACAATAAACAGTGGCTTCTGATAACGATCCCACAATAAATTGAGTAAGGTACGCAAACCGACCGGATCTATCTGCCACCCCCACTCTGAACTGGATAGGTGTGGGTTCGGGATCATGCTCAGGATATTACCCTGTTTTTTCTGATATTCAGATTCATCCCCTGATGCACAGCTACTCATGTAATAACTGAATGAAATGAAATCAACCGTAGCTTGCATTTCCTGTTTATCTTGTTCAGTTATCGTTACCTCAATGCCATTTTCGCGGAAATAGCGCAGCATATAGCCGGGATAAGCACCACGACACTGTACGTCACCAAAAAACAACCATTTCTGATTTTTCCGCAGAGTTGCCAGTACATCATCCGGTTTACACGTCAATGGATACGTCAGGTCACCCAATAACATATTGCCAATTTTGGCATCAGGGATAACCTGATGGCACAGTTTCACCGCACGGGCACTGGCTACTAATTGATGGTGGATGGCCTGATAGATCTCTGATTGTGTGCTGCTTTTAGGTAATCCGACTCCTGTTAGTGGTTCATATAGTGACATATTGATTTCATTGAACGTCAGCCACAACTTCACTTTTTTCCGATAACGGGTGAAAACGGTACGGGCATAGTGCTCAAAAAAATCGATCAGCTTGCGGTTGCCCCATCCACCGTATTTTTTGACCAGTGCCCACGGCATTTCATAGTGGGACAATGTGATCAATGGCTTAATCCCATATTTCGCCATTTCATCGAATAACTTGTCATAGAATGCCAGCCCTGCTTCGTTAGGCTGCGTTTCATCACCTTGAGGAAAAATCCGGCTCCATGCAATGGACGTCCGCAAACAGGTAAAACCCATTTCAGCAAATAGTGCAATATCTTCGGGATAACGATGATAAAAATCGATAGCAATATCTTTAAGATACTGTGTGTTATCACTCTCTCGCTCAGTAACAGGTCCCATAATACCCTGCGGTTGAACATCGGATGTTGAAAGCCCTTTCCCATCGGTTAAGTAAGCCCCTTCAACCTGATTGGCAGCAACTGCACCACCCCAGAGAAAATGTGTTGGAAACGGTTTCATGCGTATCTCCTCTTTGGGCGCGTGATGAATAACGATGTTAGTGGCATCTTTCATCCTTATTTTCTTTTGTGGAGAGTTTGGTTGAGACAGGAAGCCCGAACAACCATGTCAATAAAGTTGAAACGACAAAAGCCAGCACAGTACCAATAAGCGCACCCCATACCGTATTATTGATACCCGTTGGTGGAATAAGCTGAGTAAGGGTAAGAATATTAACCAGCCCCAATGAATAGGCAGCACTTTGGTAATAACCAACCACTGAACTCCCCATCGCTCCAGCAATACAGCCAAAAATAAATGGGCGTCGATAAGGCAAGGTCACACCATAAACCGCAGGCTCAGTAATACCAAATATCCCAGAGGTTACAGCCGAGCCAGATAATATTTTCAATTTAGCATCGCGGGTACGCAGAAACACACCAAAGGCCGCTCCTGTTTGTCCTATCACTGCGGGGAGTATCAAAGGCATTAACGTATCGTAGCCAATAGTAGTTAAGTTATTGATAAAAATAGGAACCAATCCCCAATGCAGACCAAAAATAACACAAATTTGCCATACTCCTCCCGTAATCATCCCGGCCAGTACCGGAGCGAATCCATAAGCAATTTGGTAACCTTGCGCCAGCAACTGGCTTAACCAAGTCGCCGTTGGTCCAATGACAAGAAATGTAAGAGGAACAATTAACATAAGGCAAACAAGAGGGGTAATGAAGTTCTTGATTGCAACAGGAAGATGAGCATCTAATACCTTTTCAACCTTGCAGCTTGCCCAAGAGGCCAGAATAATCGGGATGACTGAAGAACTGTAGTTCAGGAAGGAGAGTGGAATACCCATGAAATACTCAGTTGTACCACCAGCTACCGTCGATGTTTGAAAGGCAGAGATGATCATGGGATGAACTAATGCACCACCAATACCCATCGAAATAAAGGGATTACCACCGAATTTCTTACCTGCTGTATAACCGAGCACCAGTGGAAAAAAGTAGAACAGAGAATCACTGGCAGCATACCAAACATGATATGTCCCACTGTCGGGAGACATCCATTTCAGAGTAACAGTAACTGCAAGCAATCCTTTTAAAATACCTGCTGCTGCCATAATACCCAAAAATGGGCTGAAAACACTGGAAACGATATCAATGAAGTGGTTAAAAAGGCTGTCTTTCTTATTAGCTGAGTCTGTCGTGGCTTCTATCTTATCGGGAAGAGTTAACACTTGCTGAATTGCCTGATAAACATCACGCACTTCATTACCAATAACAACCTGAAACTGCCCCCCACTTTCAATAACTGTCATAACTTCTGACTGAGTTTTCAGCTTACCGATATCAGTAAATGCACTATCCCGCAGTTTAAACCGCAACCGGGTTGCACAGTGGACAAGACTGACAATATTCTCTTGCCCACCGACATCCGCAATAATTTCCTGAGCTAGTCGTTGGTACTTCATGCTATTTCCCCATTTTTTCCATTAGATAGACTGGGAAGTGCAAAACGGTGAATTTTGTTCAGGCAAAAAAAACTGACAATCCTCCCTTGCATACCATGCGGGGGAATTATTGTCAGGTGTCATATCCTAAAGATTTTCAAGTGACGCAGCCGAAAAAACTGCAACTTGAACGACAACAGGTATACTTCCTGTTACCACTAAAAGCAGTAATAATTCGCTTTCTGATATTAGTTGCTTTTAGTTATTACTCAAATTTCGAATAATAGAAGTGTGACTGTGATCGCGAAGCTCTATTCATAGAGACTCATTAACCGATGGTATTAAGCAGTCTAAGATCCAACTTCGACTCCCATCCCTGCCTCTGTCCAGCCTGAAACGCCTTTTTTAAAACGGCTGGCACGAATACCTTTAGCACGCAATAGTTCAAGGGCATTAGCAGAAAGAACACAATAAGGCCCACGGCAATAGGCGATAATATCCTGACGAGAAGGCAGCTCATCCAGCCTGTTTTCCAGTTCATCAACAGGGATATTGATAGCATTGGGTAAATGACCTTGCTCAAATTCCTCTTTGGGTCTGACATCCAGCAAGAATTTTGACGCCTCATTACAACGTATGGGGGGACACCCTTCCTTGCCGGATATTGAAACTGTCATTGGACTACTAAAAAAGTTTCTGTAACGACTTCCCGTCCTATTGGGGCTGGCACAAAAAGCCCGGCAAATTTCAAGTTGCCAATCTAATACTGGCAACTTGAAAAATAAAGAGGATAAATCATCACAACCAATGAAGAACACTTAAATCCAATCTATCGATTATCAGAAACTTTTTATCACCAAAATCCATTGACTGACAAAAAATTCCATTACAGGAATTACAGAATAAATGTCTTTTTAATATTGAATAAATTTTGCTTTTTCATTTAATAAGGTCTGATAGAGTCATAACTCTTACTTTATGATTTATGAGAATTCCACTTTATAACTATAAATCGGTACATTATGTCAGAACATCAAAGTCGTTCATTAAACAAACAAGATTATAAGACTCTGTTTTTAGCTTCCTTAGGTGGAGCTTTAGAGTTTTACGATTTCATTATCTTTGTCTTTTTTGCCGTCGTGCTTGGTGAGCTTTTTTTCCCTGCCGACATTCCTGAATGGCTCCGGCAACTGCAAACCTTTGGAATTTTTGCTGCCGGATATCTGGCCCGGCCCTTAGGTGGGATCATCATGGCACATTTCGGCGATCTAATTGGACGCAAGAAAATGTTCTCTCTTAGCATTTTGCTGATGGCTTTACCGACGCTAAGTATCGGATTGTTGCCAACTTACGACACAATTGGCATTACTGCCCCATTATTATTATTACTGATGCGAATTATGCAGGGAGCAGCAATTGGGGGTGAAGTCCCCGGAGCATGGGTATTTGTAGCGGAACATGTTCCCCACAACTATATCGGCTTTGCCTGTGGAATGCTCACCGCAGGACTGACTCTCGGTATTTTGCTTGGTTCTTTGATAGCAACAGCTATTACTTCAGCTTATACCAGACAAGAAATTTTGGACTGGGCATGGCGCATCCCTTTCTTTCTTGGTGGAATTTTTGGCCTATTCGCTATGTACCTGCGCCGTTGGTTGCATGAAACTCCGATATTTAAGGAAATGCAGGCACGTAAGGTATTAACAAAAGAAATACCCCTAAAGTCCGTGATCCTGAATCATAAACGTGCAATCACTGTTTCCATGTTACTGACATGGCTTCTTTCAGCGGGCATTGTGGTTGTTATCTTGATGACACCTAGCTATATGCAGACCGTTTTCCATCTGGAACCATCAATGACGCTGAAAGCTAATAGCCTGGCAATTATTGTACTTTTTATTGGCTGTATATTAGCCGGGCATTTATGCGATAAATGGGGTGCCAGTAAGGTGTTACTGGCTGGTAGCCTGCTGTTGGCTGCCGCAACATGGTTTTTCTACAACAATATCAGTGATGACCCCATCAGACTCTTCAGTGCATATGCTATCGCAGGTTTCTCTGTTGGTGTTGCAGGCGCAGTGCCTTTCGTTATGGTTCAGAGCTATCCACCTGAAATTCGGTTCAGTGGCATTTCATTTTCATATAATCTGGCCTATGCCATTTTTGGCGGATTAACTCCAATTGTGATCACATTGTTAATGAAATATACCTCATTAGCTCCAGCATACTATATGCTGACGTTATCTGTCGTGGGGATATTTTTAGCTCTATATTTAAATAAAACAACAGTATTAGATAGCAAGACAAGACACTAAGACAATCATTAGGACAAGAAATATAAGATAAAAAAACAGGATGAGCTACTGCGCTCATCCTGTTTTTTTATTAATCAGCAAATGCAACTGAAATTAAGCCTGTTTTCTTTCACCAATTGGCAAAATAGTACGGCCATACTGTTCGTTCAGAACTTCGGCCATAGCCAGATAGAAAGCACTGGCACCACAAATGACACCTTCATAACCGGCAAAAGTCAGCATGCTGGCATTGCCGGTTATGTTACCAATCGCCAGCAATGCAAACAGCAGGGTCAGGCTACCAAAAATAAACTGCAAAGTGCGGTTAGCTTTGAATGTTCCAAAGAACATAAACAGGGTGAAAATACCCCACAAAGCGAGATAAACACCAAGGAACTCACGGCTAGTCGCTTCCGCCAACCCCATGGTTGGCAGGAACTGTAGGCCAATCAAACTGAGCCAGAACATACCATAAGAAGTAAACGCAGTTGCACCAAATGTATTCCCTTTTTTGTACTCAATGATGCCAGCCAATACCTGAGCCAAACCACCATAAAAAATTCCCATGCTTAAAATGGCTGATGCCAAAGGGAAAAAACCTGCGTTATGCAAGTTCAACAAAATTGTTGTCATGCCAAAACCCATCAACCCCAATGGGCCTGGATTAGCCAACTGATTAGAACTCATAATTCCCCTAAAAAAAAATAGATAAAACAAAATACTAAAAATTTTCGCATGACATATTTCTACGCCAGAAAATCATAAAAGGCGGCGGATCATAATGTGATGGCATCAACTACACAATGGCCCCAGAAAAATTTTTTTATTAAATCTCAATTTTTTTTCAATCAGCCCCTTGATGATGAGATGAATGACCCCATTTAAGTCTCAACTACAGTTACTACTGACGTTTCAGTAACAACTGAAAACATAAAATGAGGAATTTCTGGCTGATCGTGCCATTGAAAAGAAAACATTTGTCCTCATATAGCTTAGTAACTTGACCGAATATATGAATTCTTTGTGGAGGCGTTTAGATGGGTAAAATCATTGGTATCGACTTGGGAACTACCAACTCTTGTGTAGCAATTATGGACGGCACAACAACTCGTGTGCTTGAAAACAGCGAAGGTGATCGAACCACTCCTTCAATCATCGCATATACTCAGGATGGTGAAACTCTGGTTGGTCAACCAGCTAAACGTCAGGCTGTTACTAACCCGCAAAATACGCTGTTTGCTATCAAGCGACTGATTGGTCGTCGTTTTCAGGACGAGGAAGTTCAGCGTGACGTTGCTATCATGCCATACAAAATCACCAACGCAGACAACGGTGATGCGTGGCTGGAAGTAAAAGGCCAGAAAATGGCACCTCCTCAGATTTCTGCTGAAGTTCTGAAGAAAATGAAGAAAACCGCAGAAGACTATCTGGGTGAGCCAGTCACAGAAGCAGTTATCACTGTTCCTGCTTACTTCAACGATGCACAACGTCAGGCAACTAAAGATGCGGGCCGTATCGCAGGTTTGGAAGTTAAGCGTATCATTAACGAACCAACCGCGGCTGCTCTGGCTTATGGTCTGGATAAAGAAGTTGGTAACCGCACTATCGCAGTTTATGACTTGGGTGGCGGTACTTTCGATATCTCTATCATCGAAATCGACGAAGTTGATGGCGAAAAAACTTATGAAGTTCTGGCAACTAACGGTGATACTCACTTGGGTGGTGAAGACTTCGACAGCCGCCTGATCAACTATCTGGTTGATGAGTTCAAGAAAGAACAAGGTATCGATCTGCGTAACGACCCGCTGGCTATGCAGCGCCTGAAAGAAGCCGCAGAAAAGGCGAAAATCGAGCTGTCTTCCGCTCAGCAGACTGACGTGAACCTGCCATACATCACCGCAGATGCAACTGGTCCTAAGCACATGAACATTAAAGTGACTCGTGCGAAACTGGAATCTCTGGTTGAAGATCTGGTGAAACGTTCTATCGAGCCACTGAAAGTCGCACTGAATGACGCTGGCTTGTCTGTATCTGACGTTCACGATGTCATTCTGGTTGGTGGTCAGACCCGTATGCCAATGGTTCAAAAAGCTGTTGCAGACTTCTTCGGCAAAGAACCACGTAAAGACGTTAACCCAGACGAAGCGGTTGCAATGGGTGCAGCAGTTCAGGGCGGTGTACTGGCAGGTGACGTGAAAGACGTTCTACTGCTGGACGTAACGCCACTGTCTCTGGGTATCGAAACCATGGGTGGTGTGATGACTTCGCTGATTTCGAAGAACACGACTATCCCAACCAAACACAGCCAAGTGTTCTCTACTGCGGAAGACAATCAGTCTGCGGTAACTATCCACGTGCTGCAAGGTGAGCGTAAGCGTGCCAGCGACAACAAATCCCTGGGTCAATTCAACCTGGATGGCATTCAACCAGCACCTCGTGGTATGCCTCAGATCGAAGTTACTTTCGACATTGATGCTGATGGTATCCTGCATGTTTCTGCGAAAGACAAAAACTCCGGACGTGAGCAAAATATCACCATCAAGGCTTCTTCTGGCTTGAACGAGGAAGAAATCCAGCAGATGGTACGCGATGCAGAAGCAAACGCAGAAGCTGACCGTAAGTTCGAAGAACTGGTTCAGATCCGTAACCAGGCTGATCAACTGATCCACGGTACTCGCAAGCAAGTTGAAGAAGCTGGCGACAAACTGCCAGCAGATGACAAGACTGCAATCGAAAAAGCTGTTTCTGAGCTGGAAACCGCGGTGAAAAGCGAAGACAAGACTGAGATTGAAGCTAAGATCCAAGCTCTGGTTGAAGCTTCTAAGAAACTTCTGGAAATCGCTCAACAGCAAGCTCAGGCAAGTGCGGCTGATGCAGACGCAGGCAATGCGAAAAAAGATGATGATGCTGTAGACGCTGAATTCGAAGAAGTTAAGGACAAAAAATAATAGCCCTTAGCGGGCAAAGTAACAGGACGCCTGTTACTTGTTAACTAGCACGGGCGTTGAGGTAACTCTACGCCCGTTTGTGCGTGTTAGGGGTAAACAATACAATGGCAAAAAAAGATTATTACGAAGTTTTGGGTATATCCAAAACAGCAGATGAAAAAGAAATAAAAAAAGCTTACAAGCGTCTGGCAATGAAATATCATCCTGACCGTAATCAGGGGGATAAAGACGCTGAGAGTAAATTCAAAGAAATTAAAGAAGCGTATGAGATCCTGACCGACTCACAGAAACGCGCTGCCTATGACCAGTATGGTCATGCTGCCTTTGAACACGGCGGCATGGGTGGTGGCGCTGGTGGTTTCGGTGGAGCTGACTTTAGCGATATCTTTGGTGACGTTTTCGGAGATATTTTCGGTGGCGGCCGCCGTCAACAGCGTCCAAGCCGTGGTTCTGATTTACGTTACAGTATGGAATTAACGCTGGAAGAAGCTGTCCGTGGTGTGACCAAAGAAATCCGCATCCCAACGCTGGAATCCTGTGAAAGCTGTCATGGCAGTGGTGCAAAAGCAGGCACCAGCCCAGAAACCTGTTCTACCTGTCATGGTGCTGGTCAGGTGCATATGCGCCAGGGCTTCTTTACTGTTCAGCAACCTTGTCCTCAGTGTCATGGCCGTGGAAAAATCATCAAAGAGCCTTGCAGCAAATGTCACGGTCACGGTCGTGTTGAGAAATACAAAACATTGTCCGTTAAAATCCCGGCAGGAGTTGATACCGGTGACCGCGTTCGCCTGAGTGGTGAAGGTGAAGCAGGTGAACACGGTGCACCAGCAGGAGATTTGTACGTTCAGGTTCAGGTCAAAAAGCACCATATCTTCGAACGTGATGGCAGCAACCTCTATTGTGAAGTTCCAATCAACTTCGCAACTGCGGCATTGGGTGGCGAAATTGAAGTTCCAACCCTTGATGGCCGCGTCAGCCTGAAAATTCCTGCGGAAACTCAGACTGGCAAACTGTTCCGCATGAAAGGCAAAGGTGTTAAATCTGTCCGTGGCGGAATTCAAGGGGATTTGTTGTGCCGTGTTGTCGTAGAAACACCGGTTAAACTGAACGAAGAACAGAAAGATCTGATGCGTAAACTGGGCGAATCTTTTGGTGGAAAAAGCGGGGAAACCAATAGCCCGCGCTCCAAAAGCTTCCTTGATGGTGTAAAAAAATTTTTTGATGACCTAACTAAGTAAATTGCTCTCTCTATAAACCTTCTGATAATGATCCCCCCATTTATCTTATAAAGCAGAGTCAAATGCCGTAAGATATAAGAGGGGGATTCAATTTTTTAGGTGATTAATAATGATTAATGTTATTTTACAAGAGACAATTAAATATGCTCACAGTATGTTTAAACATAAAACCGCAAATATATTCTATCGTGATTTAGAATTTTGTTCCCAATCTCGGCAAACAAAATATTCACAAGAAAAGATTAAAGATAAAAATAATAGACTGTATAACCTTCAAAATATTCTCCACTCTTTATACACTCCTGAAAATCAGTATAAATATATAAACAGATACTAAAATCACCAACGCATACTAATTTCTTGCGCATTTATAAATACAGTAATTATGGAACATGAGTGAAAATAACCAGATGGTAATTTTTAAACTTAAATGAATAACATGACCCTCATATTAATAAATAGTAAATTACTGCATTTTATTAGTATGAGCCTATTGCTGACAATGATATATAGTAATTTTGATTTCCCTTGTCTTTAATTTAAAGTTAGGTTTCCCCACATTCAGAAATCGCATTCGAACATACCTGTTTAATAGGGAACATTTAGTATGAAAATAATTCATTATTTTCATACACTATTCTAAATAAAATAACTCAAAGGAACAATAATATATTTTACGATCTAACCTCCTAATTTATTAAAAAATTAATTTCCCTATAACATCTATTAATATCAAAAAGAAAATAATTATCTGATCCTTATAATATTTAGATATAAAATAAGAATATCACCTAACATTATTAATGGAGATAAATATAATGCGAGATCATTACCCTAATGTCATTATTGGCGGAGAGCCCGCAGGACTCAATATGGCCCTTAAGTTTAATAAGCGCAAGCTACCAATTGTTTTAGGTTTAATAATCGATACGGCTTGGGTTACGACTGCACATGCAGTGAGTTCCCGCCCGTCTTTTACTGAAAAAAGAATGAAGCTGGTTAATCTTGCAGGAGGCGGGATCGTAATTTTAATAGCGATTGTATTAGCTACTGCTATAAACTCTTAAGTCAATCAGCACTGATTTCAATCTATTTATCCTAAAAAATTAATTTCAAATTGAAACAATTCGTATATTACGATACATGTATCACAAATAATCGATTTTTTCCGAAGTCATGATTAGCATAGTATTCATAACTACATTTAATTATGAATACATTATTTATAACAACAACATTTACTACTATAGCTTTTATAAACATCGTGTTTACAAACATAGTATCTACAACCTAATTCATCTTATAGGTTACTAATCTATGACTGCAATTATTCGCCAATTTTTGAAATTAGAGGCCGCAGGCGGGATCATCCTCATTATTGCTGCCATTATTGCGCTGGTAATGGCGAACACGCCATTTCAGAGTATTTATCATCAACTTCTTAACCTACCGGTTGCAGTTCAATTTGCTGCTCTGGAAATCAATAAACCATTCCTGCTATGGATAAATGATGGATTAATGGCCATCTTTTTCCTGATTGTTGGCCTGGAAGTTAAGCGGGAACTGATGGAAGGCGCTTTAGCTAGCCGTGATAAAGCCATTTTTCCAGTCATTGCCGCCGTCGGTGGTATGCTTGCCCCTGCTTTGGTTTATTTACTCTTTAATGGCAATAATGAAATCACTCGTCAGGGCTGGGCTATTCCTGCTGCCACCGATATTGCATTTGCGCTTGGCGTTATGGCTCTGCTAGGAAAACGTATTCCTACAGCATTAAAAGTGTTTTTGCTCGCTTTAGCGATTATCGATGACTTGGGCGTCATCATCATTATTGCCTTATTCTATACTAAAAGTGTTTCTATAGTTGCACTGGGATTAGCCGCAGCTATGATAGGGCTTCTGGCCTGGATGAACTGGCGCGGAATTGCTAAAACATCAGCTTATCTGGTTGTCGGCCTAATTTTGTGGGTATGTATCCTCAAATCCGGCGTCCATGCCACATTGGCAGGCGTTATTGTCGGGTTTTTGATCCCTCTGCGTTGTAAAAAAGGCCATTCTCCTTCCGAAGCACTTGAGCATAGCTTACATCCGTGGGTAGCTTATTTAATTCTGCCACTCTTTGCTTTTGCCAATGCTGGAGTGTCATTACAGGGCGTTACGCTAAACGGCCTGACAGGGCTGTTACCTATGGGTGTAGCACTTGGCCTGTTTATTGGCAAGCCTCTGGGTATTTTCTTGTTTAGCTGGCTCTCAGTAAAACTGGGGATTGCCAAATTACCGACAGGAATTGGTTTGACGCAAATTTTTGCCGTATCTGTACTTTGTGGAATCGGTTTTACTATGTCTATCTTTATTTCCGGTCTGGCATTTGAAGGTTTGAGCGATACATTCAGTACCTATTCGCGTCTGGGAATATTAATTGGTTCAACTACGGCAGCCATCATTGGTTATGGGTTACTGAATGCGCTCTTACCAAAGAAAATGGGGCAAAGAAAAAAACATAGCCAAATGTAGTCGAATGGACTAATTTAGGCGCACAATCAGAAATCATTCCAAATTAATTCATCCTTTTAATACTCACGGCATAACATCTTATCTGCTGTGCCGTGAATATTCATATTAGAGAAAGACAGGAGAGCACCATAATCTGGCGGCCTGAAATATAAGGTCATGGCTGTTATACAGATGTAAGGTGATACACAAAGGATAAATATATGCGGGTTTCACATTTAAACTTTAACCACCTTTATTATTTTTGGCACGTGTGTAAAGAGGGTTCTGTTGTTGGGGCTGCTGAAGCACTATACCTGACACCACAGACTATTACTGGCCAGATTAAGGCTCTGGAAGAACGCCTTGGTGGAAAGCTGTTTAAGCGTCAGGGAAGAGGATTAGTTCCATCAGAACTGGGGCAACTTATTTTTCGCTATGCTGATAAAATGTTTATGCTCAGTCAGGAAATGCTGGATATTGTCACTTACAGCAGAGAATCAAACCTGTTGTTTGATGTAGGTGTTGCAGATGCCTTATCTAAACGTTTAGTCAGCAAAGTATTAGAAACCGCAGTCGTGGAACAGGAAAAAATCCACTTGCGTTGTTTTGAATCAACCCATGAAATGCTGCTTGAGCAACTCAGCCAGCATAAACTGGATATGATCCTGTCAGATTGCCCGGTCGACTCCACCCAGCAGGAAGGTTTGTTTTCCGTCAAGTTGGGAGAATGCAGCATTAGTTTTTACTGCCGTTCCCCCATTCCCGAAAAACCATTCCCTGAATGCCTGGAAGAACGCCGTTTATTGATCCCCGGTCGCCGTTCAATGTTAGGCAGGAAACTGCTAACATGGATACGTAATAAAAATCTGCAAGTTGAAGTATTAGGCGAGTTCGACGATGCAGCACTGATGAAAGCATTTGGCATGTACCATAATGCTATTTTTATTGCTCCTTCGTTCTATGCCAATGATACTTTTGCTGACAGTGATATTATTGAAATAGGCAGACTGGATTCAGTGCACGAAGAGTATTACGTCATCTTTGCTGAAAGAATGATTCAGCATCCGGCAGTTCAACGCGTGTGTAATAAAGACTTTTCGGGCCTATTCAACGTCCCGTTAAAAAACAGACCAGAAAAATAACGTTGAATCCGCATCAACAGAGATATCTATGGATTTCAAGATGCAGCTTTAAAAATGATGGATATACAAAAAAACCGGCAAGAGCCGGTTTTTTCAGCATCATTAAAGCAAAGAGTTACATTGCTTTAATTTGCGCTGCCAGAGCAGATTTATGACGTGCTGCTTTGTTTTTGTGGATCAGACCTTTGCAGGCGTGACGATCAACAATAGGTTGCATGTCATTGAATGCTTTCTGTGCAGCTTCTTTATCGCCAGTAGCAATAGCCGCGTATACTTTCTTGATAAAAGTACGCACCATAGAACGACGGCTTGCGTTGTGCTGACGGCGTTTCTCAGACTGTACGGCGCGTTTCTTAGCTGATTTGATATTAGCCAAGGTCCAACTCCCAAATATATTCTATCGAGGACAATTCAAAGGCCGAGGAATATGCCTGTTCAACCTTCTTTTGTCAATGGATTTGTGCAAATAAGCGTCGTTGTACGGCGACGCTGGTTACGTTGTGATGGGGCAGGATTTTATCAGCTTACTGAGAGGGAATACAGTCTTTCACAATAAAAAACTCAATGAATCACCGATAAATGCGATAAATTAAATATTTTTCGGGCATCCAACCTGTTTTTATTGTATGAATCAGGTTATTAATTAAAAACCCTTTGTGATCGTGGGTTAACCTTGTGCGTTGTACAAGGTATAATCCGGCAATTTTCACGGTATTGAGCCAGCTATGGAGCTAATTCGCGGTATACACAATATCCGGGCGCGTCACCATGGTTGCGTGCTGACGATTGGTAATTTTGATGGTGTCCATCGTGGGCATCAAGCTTTATTGAAGCATTTGAAGCAAGAAGGGCTGCGGCTCGGATTACCGACAATGGTTATGATTTTCGAACCACAACCACTGGAAGTATTTCTCGCAGATAAAGCGCCAGCTCGCCTGACACGGCTACGAGATAAAATAAAATATTTATCTCAGTATGGCGTTGATTATTTGTTGTGTGTGAAATTTGACAGACATTTTGCAGCCAATTCACCAGAAGCCTTTGTTTCTCGGTTGCTCGTTGAAAAACTGGGTGTTAAGTTTCTGGCTGTAGGTGATGATTTCCGTTTCGGTAAAAACCGCTCCGGTGATTTTCACTATTTACAACAAGCAGGTAAACAATACGGTTTTGATGTTGCCAGTACAGACAGCTTTTGTGACAGTGGATTGCGGATCAGCAGTACCGTTATTCGTCAATCGTTGCAAGATGATGATCTAACATTGGCCGAAACATTATTAGGGTATCCTTACAGCATAAGTGGCAGAGTTGTTCATGGTAACCGCCTGGGGCGCACGATTGGCTTTCCTACAGCGAACTTACCTTTAAAACGTCTGGTTGCCCCTGTAAAAGGCGTTTATGCTGTTGAAGTTTATGGATTAGGCAGTAACCCTTTACCGGGTGTTGCCAACATTGGAAATCGCCCCACTGTTGCAGGTCAGGGCCAGCAACTTGAAGTGCATTTGATTGATACCCAAATGGATCTGTATGGGCGTCATATCAATGTGGTATTACGCAAAAAATTGCGTGATGAACAGCGGTTTGCTTCGCTTGATGCGCTTAAACAGCAAATCGCAAATGATGTGGTTGCTGCGAAGGAATACTTTTTGCAGCGATCCGAGTCATATATCTGATACCCATATATTAAGGGTATAGCGGAAAATTGGAACTGAGAATCGAGAATGAGTGACTATAAAGACACCCTGAATTTACCGGAAACAGGGTTCCCTATGCGCGGGGATTTAGCCAAGCGCGAACCAGATATGTTGAAACGTTGGTATAAAGAAGGTTTGTATCAGGCTATCAGAAAAGCAAAATCAGGTAAAAAGACCTTCATTTTGCACGATGGCCCTCCATATGCAAACGGCGATATTCATATTGGTCACTCAGTCAATAAAATTCTCAAAGACATTGTTGTTAAATCCAAAGGGTTATCAGGCTACGATTCGCCTTATATTCCAGGTTGGGACTGCCACGGTTTGCCAATTGAGCTCAAGGTTGAGCAAATTATCGGTAAGCCAGGTGAAAAATTTTCCGCCGCTGAGTTCCGTGCTGAGTGCCGCAAATATGCAATGAGTCAGGTCGAAACACAAAAAGCGGGTTTCAAACGTCTGGGTGTTCTGGGTGACTGGGATAAACCTTACCTGACGATGGACTTCAAAACAGAAGCAGACATCATTCGTGCACTGGGTCGTATCATCGGCAACGGTCATTTGTTGAAAGGTGTTAAACCTGTTCACTGGTGTACTGATTGTGGCTCTTCTCTTGCCGAAGCGGAAGTTGAGTATTACGACAAAACCTCCCCTTCCATTGACGTCTGTTTCACAGCCGTTGATGCAGATGCTGTGTATGCCAAATTTGCCAAATCGGGTATGAGGCTACAGGATCTGCCGGTTTCTCTGGTGATCTGGACAACCACACCGTGGACATTACCAGCAAACCGAGCGATCTCATTGGGCTCAGAAATCACTTACCAATTGGTCAAAGTTAACAATGAATGTCTGATTCTGGCTGCGGAATTGGTTGAATCTGTTATGCAGCGTGCAGGTATCACTGCATGGGAAGTCATCGGTGACTGCAAAGGCGCAGATCTAGAACTGATGCGTTTCAACCATCCATTTATGGGCTTTGACACTCCTGCTATTCTGGGCGATCACGTGACTCTTGATGCGGGTACTGGTGCAGTACATACTGCGGGCGGTCATGGCCCGGACGACTACTCTATCAGCCTAAAATATGGCCTTGAAATCGCAAACCCGGTTGGGCCAAATGGCTGCTACATTTCTGGCACTTATCCTTCTCTGGATGGCCTGTTTGTTTTCAAAGCGAACGATGTCATCGTTGAGCTACTGAAAGAAAAAGGCGCGTTACTGAGTCTGTCAAAAATTCAGCACAGCTATCCTTGCTGCTGGCGTCACAAAAAACCAATCATCTTCCGTGCAACACCACAATGGTTTATCAGCATGGATCAGAACGGCCTGCGTGAACAATCACTGAAAGAGATCAAAGGGGTTGAGTGGATACCAGGTTGGGGACAAGCACGCATTGAGTCTATGGTAGAAAACCGCCCAGATTGGTGTATCTCCCGTCAGCGCACATGGGGCGTACCGATGTCTCTGTTCTTACATAAAGAGACACAAGAACTACACCCTCGCACACCAGAACTCATTGAAGAAGTCGCCAAGCGTGTTGAAATAGATGGCATTCAGGCATGGTGGGATCTTGATGCATCAGAACTTCTGGGTGATGAAGCAGCAGATTACATCAAAACACAGGATACACTGGATGTCTGGTTTGATTCAGGAAGCACCCACGCCTCTGTTGTCGATGTTCGTCCAGAATTCAATGGCCATTCCGCAAACATTTATCTGGAAGGCTCTGACCAGCACCGTGGCTGGTTTATGTCCTCACTCATGCTGTCAACTGCGATCAAAGGTAAAGCGCCTTACCGTCAGGTTCTGACTCACGGTTTCACCGTTGATGAACAAGGACGTAAAATGTCCAAATCCATCGGCAACACCGTTAGCCCACAAGATGTGATGAACAAACTGGGGGCAGATATCCTGCGTCTTTGGGTGGCATCAACAGATTACTCTGGCGAAATTGCAGTTTCTGATGAAATCCTGAAGCGCTCAGCGGATGCTTACCGCCGCATCCGTAATACTGCTCGGTTCCTGCTGGCAAACCTGAACGGTTTCGATCCTGAACAGCACATGGTAAAAGCGGAAGACATGGTAACACTGGATCGTTGGGCGGTAGGTCGTGCACAGGCAGCACAAGCTGATATCCTCAAGCACTACGATGAATACGACTTCCACTCCGTTGTTCAGCGCTTGATGCAGTTCTGCTCCGTAGAGATGGGCTCATTCTATCTGGACATCATCAAAGATCGTCAGTACACCGCAAAACGCGACAGTGTTGCACGCCGTAGCTGCCAGAGCGCCTTATACCACATTGCAGAAGCACTGGTTCGCTGGATGGCACCAATCCTTTCCTTTACTGCGGATGAAGTGTGGAATGAATTGCCTGGCAAACGCGCACAGTTTGTCTTGACCGAAGAGTGGTATGATGGTCTATTCGGTCTGGCAGGTAGTGAAAATATGAACGATACTTTCTGGGCTGAATTGCTGCAAGTTCGCAGTGAAGTGAACAAAGTACTGGAACAGGCTCGTGCCGATAAATACATCCGTAGTTCACTGGAAGCGGCTGTCACACTTTATGCTGATGAAGTACTGGCAGAAAAACTCAACAAACTGTCTGATGAGTTGCGTTTTGTATTACTGACTTCACAAACCGAAGTTGCTGCCTATTCATCTGCGTGTACTGATGCACAACAGAGCGAACTTAAAGGGCTGAAAATTGCCTTTCGTAAAGCAGACGGTGAAAAATGCCCACGTTGCTGGCACTATGCTAAAGACTTGGGATTGGTAGCGGAACATGCAGAACTCTGTGGCCGCTGTGTGACTAACGTTGCCGGTAACGGTGAAGAGCGTAAATTTGCCTGATGAAGAAACCCATTTGTTCCACTGGCCTTCGCTGGCTTTGGTTAGTTGCTGTGGTATTGATTTTGGATCTAGGCAGTAAACAGTTAGTATTACAAAACTTCAGACTGTACGAATCCATACCATTAATACCGTACTTCAATCTGACTTATGCCCAGAATCTTGGGGCTGCGTTTAGTTTTCTGGCTGACAAAGGTGGCTGGCAGCGGTGGTTTTTTGCCTTGATTGCGATTGTCATCTCTATCACGCTACTGGTAATGATGTATCGCTCCAGTGCCAAACAGAAACTGAGCAACATTGCTTATGCTTTAGTAGTTGGTGGAGCACTGGGAAATCTGTTTGATCGGCTAGTACATGGTTTTGTTGTCGATTTCATCGATTTTTATATCGGAGCATGGCACTGGCCGACTTTTAATATCGCAGATACTGCCATTTGCATCGGGGCAGCACTCATTATCATTGAGAGCTTTATCAGTTCGGATGATAAGAAAACTGTATCAAAACAAACAGAATCCAAACAACAATCATCAAGAAAACAATAAGAAACCAGCCTCGGTTAATATAACCGGGGTTGATAGCTTCACCCACTTGCAATTGTTTATTATTAAATCGTTTTTACTAAGTCGTTTTTTACTAAAAGGTTTGAGCAACATGTCAATGCAGGTGCAAACGCACAGTGCAGTTTTGTTACACTTCACATTAAAACTGGATGATGGTTCAACAGCAGACTCGACTTATAGTCAGGGTAAACCCGCATTATTCCGTTTAGGTGATGGCAGCCTTTCCGAGCCACTCGAACAACAACTGATTGGTTTGAAAGCTGGCGATAAACACCAATTCATACTGGCAGGAGAAACTGTTTTCGGCAAATATAATCCTGATCTGGTGCAATACTTCACACCACGCGATTTTGCCAATTCGGATATTCCTGAGGTAGGTACTATTATGCTATTTACTGCTATGAATGGTAGCGAAATGCCGGGGTTTATCAAAGAAGTTGCAGGAGGTTCTATCACTGTTGATTTTAACCATCCACTGGCTGACCAAAACGTCACTTTTGAGATTGAAGTGTTGGAAATAGACCCTCAGTTGGAGGAAAACCATGCAAATATTGCTGGCTAACCCTCGTGGTTTTTGTGCTGGTGTTGATCGTGCCATCAGCATTGTAGAACGCGCATTAGAATTATATGGTGCACCGATTTATGTTCGCCATGAAGTAGTACATAACCGCTATGTGGTTGATGATCTGAGGAATCGGGGTGCTATCTTCATTGAAGAAATTTCAGAAGTTCCTGATGGTGCAATTCTGATTTTCTCCGCACATGGCGTTTCTCAGGCCATCCGTAACGAAGCTCGTTCCCGCAATTTAACCATGCTGTTTGATGCTACCTGCCCACTGGTAACAAAAGTCCATATGGAAGTCGCCCGTGCAAGCCGTAAAGGTAAAGAAGCTATTTTAATCGGACATGCCGGTCATCCAGAAGTTGAAGGCACGATGGGGCAGTATAATAATCCTGAAGGCGGTATGTATCTGGTGGAATCACCGGAAGATGTCTGGAAATTGCAGATTAAAGACGAAAATAATCTCTGTTTTATGACACAAACCACACTTTCTGTGGATGATACCTCAGAAGTGATTGATGCACTTAATGCCCGGTTCCCGAATATTATCGGCCCACGTAAGGATGATATCTGTTATGCCACCACCAATCGCCAGGAAGCGGTTCGTGATTTGGCAACAGATGCCGATATTGTCTTAGTCGTTGGCTCCAAAAACTCATCAAACTCAAACCGTCTGGCTGAACTGGCACAACGTATGGGCAAACCTGCTTATTTGATTGATTCTGCGGATGATATCAAAGAGGAATGGGTTGATGGTGTGAGTTCTATTGGCTTGACAGCAGGGGCATCCGCACCGGATATTTTAGTGCAACAAGTCATTAAGCGTTTGAAAATGTTTGGGGCAGAAACAGTTAATGAACTGTATGGCCGCGAAGAAAACATTGTGTTTGAAGTACCGAAAGAGCTACGAGTTGAAGTGAAAGAAGTTAATTAACTTCGGATTGACTTAAGAATCATTATTTCAGGATTGCTTCAACTTAAATTCGGCTTTTCTGTTGGAAGATGCAATTAGTTTATTCGGCATCTTTCTAACGAAAAGCCGGATATGAATGTCTTGCCCAAAAATTTAACAACATTCATAACGGCTTGTTATCTTATTCCATTTCCATTTATCATTTCTTGCCGCGGGATGTAATTCCATGTCCCCATTTACGTTCATAAACCCCATATTGATATATGCTTGCCTCGCCTCATCATATGGAGAAAGCTTTAACTTTCCTTCCATCCCTAATTGTTGTGATTTATTTACTGCATATTCAATAAGTAAAACACCACAACCTCGAATACCGCAATGAGTAGCCAAAAAAGAAACTTCAGGTAACTCATTTTCATGATTATCTTTCACTAATAATTGTAAAGCACCGACAGGAATACCTCTGAAATAAGCAATAACAAAAAACTTTTTTGAACCGTCAGTTTTATCTCTCATAGATTGAAGCTTTGCATTAGTCGAGAGGCAATTAAGTATACTAACTGCCTGATTATATCTCATTTTCCACCTTTGCTGTTCCTCATCAAGTTTAAGAAAATCAAAATAGAACCAATCCTCAGCCATAGTTTCTGTTAGTATCTTTTCCGTTGCATGGAATGCTTCTTCTGGGCTAACCTCCTTGATTGTGATAAATGTTTTCATATTAACCAATGTCATGTACATATCCGCACATGATCTAGATCGGTTTAAAGGGCCAAATCCTACAGAATGGTTGTTAATATTAAAAGATTTTGATCTGAACATTACATTAATCCCCCCCTCTTTAATATCTTGGAAGATGTAAATAATTCACCCGACTTCTCTCTAATAAAAATCCAAATATATTGGATACACGTCGTCTTTCAAGTTACATATTGAAATCTATAGGGTATAGCATATTAGGTGTCGCACCTGATATTCAGCAGAATCTATAACGGCCCGTTACCTCATCCCATTTCCATTTATCACTTCTATCAGCAGGATATAATTCTAGATTTTCCCCAACACTAGTAAATCCCATCTCTATATATGCCGGTATCGCCCCCTTATATGGCAAAAGTTGTAACTTCCCCCCCATGCCTAATTGTTGTGATTTATTTACTGCATATTCAATGAGTAAAACACCACAACCTCGAATACCACAATGAGTTGCCAAAAAAACGACTTTAGGTAACCCATCAGTAACTAACAACTGTAAAATTCCGATAGGAACACCTCTGAAATAAGATACAAAAAACAACATTCTTTTATCAGTTCCTTCAAGCTGAAGGCGAGCACCAATATTATTATAGAGAAATGTAAATATTTTCAATGCTTGGTTATATCTCGAATTCCATTTTATTTTCTCCTCATCAAGCTCAGAAGAGTTAGAGTACAACCACTCATCATTCATAGTTTCTTTCTTTATTTTTTGTACTGCATTAAATGCTTCTGGTAGACTAGCCTCCTTAATAACTATAGAACATCTGATATCAATTGATCTTGGCCATATTTCTGAAAAAGATTTTGATCTGGATATCATATTAACCTCCTTATAATATAAAAATTTCTTATTATTATATTGCTATCATTAACTAGCTAGAAACCTTTCTTTTTTCCATATTAATATTATCAATAAATTTATTTAAAGAAGCTGGGATAATTAAAATAATTTAATAGTTTTCATATTAGTTGATATAAAAATTCATCTACATCAAAAATAAAAACACCTTTGAATTAAGTCATAATACACCGTTACTGTATTGAGTCAATTTCTGTTACACAGAAATAAATAAAAGACGAACAGCAAAACCAATCAAAACCACGCCTACTGCGCGTTCGAACCAATGCCCTAGCCGGATAAACTGTAAGCGAACCGTAGAGTTGGAAAAAAGACAACTAACCAGAATAAACCATGCTGCATTTACTATACACATCCACACACCATAAAAAATCTGGACAGATAACGGCGTAGTTGCACTCACAACAGTTGTGAAGATAGCCAGAAAAAATAAAGTTGCTTTGGGATTGGTCGCATTTGTCATAAAACCAGTAAAAAAAGCTCGTCGCAAGTTTCTTTGTTGCGGAAGTGCCTTATTCGGGAGGATAAAATCCGTTTTTTCCGGCTTACTTCTAATAAATTGAATCCCCAAATAGCAAATATATATACCACCAATCATTTTTGCTATTGTCATCAACCAAGGTGTTGAATGTATTAATGCTCCAATACCAATCAATGTATAAATAACATGGACGGATATTCCCGCACCAATACCAATAGCGGTACAAATTCCCACCCAACGACCAAAGCGTATGCTCTGTCGTAGTGTTACGGCAAAATCTGGTCCCGGTGCGACAACAGCCAAAAAATGAATAAGTGCAAGTCCCCAAAACTCATGCAAGTAATCAGAAAGCATATTTACCCCGAAAAGCGTTTATATTTATAGTGGTATCACTTAGTCGAATCTATTATGACGCAATATATTACGTTGGCATCACTATGTCATATTGCACCGATAACTTGCCTTTCTTTTCCTTAATAGCTTGTATCTGAATTTTGTGAATATGTTTTAATGATGTCACATGTGTTCCGCCACAAGGGTAAGGGGGAAGTTCACCAAAACTGACTTGCCGAAATCCATCATCACGCAGAGTAATCTGGCAAGATAAATTTTCAGCGATAAGTTGATCACAACTTTCCTGGAGTGCTTCAACAAAAACAGCTTGAGCATGCATTCCCGGTTTAAAAATAACCCGGCTTTCTCCGGGCCAATGGTGTGCACTGACAGGATACCAACCCAAGCCTTCAACAATATGACCAATAAGATGACCTGCTGAATGTAGCTGTGAGTGTAATTGACGATGATTTTCGTCAACGCGCGCAAAAGCTATTCCTGTATTGATAGGATGTTTTGTGTAATGAATGATGTCATCATTTTCAAATGCGACGTGAACAACTTCCACATCATTCAGCCAGCCAACATCACTAGGTTGCCCCCCTCCCTGAGGATGAAATGGTGTTACGTTTAATCGGATTGCATAGCGTCCATCATTACAGGAAGAGACACCGCGAAAAGAACAATCTAACACTTCAACTTCCCTGCTCAGGATAGAACTGGATAAATAAAAACGTTCAGTCATATTCAATATTCTTCATATAAACAAATTTCCCTGATTGTATTAAATAAATACAATTGTGATAATCCATCCTCAACTCAAATAACTTTTGACCTATGAGCATAAATAGCACGATAAATTTAATGCGGGAAATGGCTATTTTCGCCAAAGTGGTTGAAACCGGTAGTTTCTCTGAAACTGCACGTCAGCTTGCCGCAACACCTTCTGCCATTAGTCGTTCTGTCACCAGACTGGAAAAAGCGCTCGGCACCCGCCTGCTGCAAAGAACAACACGCAAACTTCGTTTAAGTGAAAGCGGACAAACCGTTTATGAACATTGCCTGGACATGATGAATTCTGCTCAGGCAATCATGTCGGTATCAGGAAACTTTAACCAAGAACCACAAGGAATAGTCCGGGTCAGTGTCCCTAAAGCGGTTGGCCGTTTTGTTATTCATCCTCATATACCTGCTTTTCTTGCCCACTATCCTAAAGTTGATGTAAGTTTGCGACTTGATGATCGTTATGTAGATTTGATAGATGAAGAGGTTGATCTTGCAATACGGATCACAGATCAACCTCCTCCGGGCCTCATGGGAAAACGGTTATTAAATATTTGGCATATGTTATGTGCAACCCCCGAATACCTGGCAGAACATGGCACACCACAACATCCGCACGATCTGAAAAATCACAGTTGCATCTATCTTGGGGAAGAACCAGGAGATTCACGTTGGAAATTCAATCAGGGAAGTAAAAGTATTACCGTCAATGTTTATGGCCGTTACGCTGCTAATCATACAGGAGTTCGGCTTGATGCAGTGTTAAGACATATCGGAATTGGCAACTTACCTTATTTTACCGCTAAACATGCTTTACAACAGGGACGGCTGGTTCAAGTTCTGCCTGATTGGAACTTTAAAGCCAACCACACTGGCGAATTATGGATACTTTATCCACCAACACGGCATTTACCTCCAAAACTCAGTGTATTTATAGAATTTCTGGCCGAACGCCTCCGTCAGGAAAACATCGCAGATAATAAAAGGGTAGATAAGATTCACAATACCACTCATTACGAATTACCTGAAATGGGTGGATAATTATGTTCATGTAAAAGAGGTGAATTAGTTATTTTAACTCACCTCTTCCCTGTAATATGCAAAGGGGTTTATAATAATGAATAAGTTAATTGCCATTGGTAACAAAACAATAATTCCATATTAAAATCTGAATTATCATTCCCTATAAAAAGATCGTGTCATATTGTTTTCATTAATGTTTTTAATTAAGTCTATATTTTAGATTATTAACATCAATAGGTTCGGAATTACTGAGCATAGTTAGTACGTGATCTAAGCAATTATAAAACCCCCAAAACTCGGTATAATCATACTTACCCTCTTTAGCCAATTTTTCTGCATTAATTTCTCTCAATCTTGTATAGTCATACCACTCTTTAATATTACTTACCCGATGATGCCAATCATGACAAATCAGTGACCCCTGCACTATCAACATTCGAACAGGCAAATGGTAGAATAAATGTTTAAAGGCCCATATAATCCATTGTAGAGAATATTTCAAAGAAAAACTTTCAGGACAAGGTGAGCCACAAAAGCGTCCTAAAGAGTTTTTGATATGGCTATGAAGAATAGTCTCATTTTCACGACGTAACAACCACACATGCTCAGTCATTAACTGTAATAACGATGCTATCTGGTACACAATTATATAAGGGATAATGATGAATAATACAAAATTCATCATTCCCATCCACCAAGCAAGGTAGCCCAAAAATAGAAAATAAACAATAGTCATGATGAACCGATAAACAGGAACACCTATTAAATTTGATTTAATGCGGCCATAGAAATATGAAAAATGAAAATAAGGACTAAATAGGGTCAAAAACAGGTTAATATAGAGCTGTTTCTTTGTTTTTCCAGGTTCAAACCCTAATTTGTATACTGCCGCTAAATCTTTATCTTCTGTTGTTGAAAAATCCTTTCCATGATGCTCATATATATGAAACTGACGGTATGAATCGTAAGGTTGAGTAATGAATATGGTGGATAAAATTTCACATATAACTCTATTGCGTGATTTCGTTGAGAGTAAATTCCCATGCACCCCTTGATGAATAATAGTAGCAACAATATACCTGGCTCCAGAAGTGGAAAATAATACACCGACTAAATAGAGAATAAACTTGATAATTGATGACATATTACTATTTAGTGACAAGTAGATAAGTAGCGTACCAACCACAATCCAACTAATCGACCAACATATCATTTCAATTGAGCTGGATTTCCATAATGCTTTCCTGCCGGGAATATCCTTTCCTGTTAACCAACTCCACACACCTTGAAAAGGCAATATCTTATATGTATTCCGAATAGCGGTAGATTCCTTATAAAGGTCAATTCCTGTTTTCATAATTCCTCCTATTGATGAACAAAGTAATTTTAATATAATTATTTTTTATTACAAAGAGTGAAATATCAAAACATAAATTGTAACTATTACAATCTATAAATAAATTCGCAGTGAACGTGCAAAGTTATCTATATATATCAATTTGTTAAAATTTTATAAAAAAGAATCCCGCTTTGCGGCTATAAAATAGCCGATAACACATAAAAAGCAGCCAGACTGATAACAACACACACTACGATATTTCTGATAAAAAAAGCAAAAACGGTAGTTAATAATGCCCCCCATAAATAAGGATTATTAGAAACCTCTCTTAACTCCCCATGTTCCATTAAAATAATTGGCCCACATATCGCAATCAATAAACAAGGGGCAGAATATTTTAATGATTCATTTATTATTTTAGGAAGCTTTACCGGAACTTTAGGTTCCAGGAAAACATATCTATTAAATAATACAATACCAGCTAAAATAAAAAGCAAGACCCAACTCATATTGACTCCTTATTTAACCTGGCTATAAAAACAGAAAAGAACATACCACTGACACCAGCAATAATAATGGCACCTTCAACGTGCAGGTAAGATAATATCATTGACAAAAACAATGAAAAAATCACGCCCAAAAATACACTGAGTTTTTTTATCATCGGTACAACAATAGTAATGAAGGTAGCGACAATTGAGAAATCCAGATGATACTTATCTAAATCTGGAATAGAAGAAGCCATTAATATTCCCAGAAGACTGAATAGATTCCAGCATACATAAAAGCATAATCCAGCACCAATCAAATAGCCCGGAGTTAAAATCTGTTTATCTCTCTGAGCACAACTTAAAGCAAATAATTCATCTGTTAGTAAGAAACCGATTGGTAGTCGATAACGAAATTTTAATAAAGAAACATATTCGCGTAAAGTTAAGCCATAGAGAAAATGCTGAGCTGTGATAAAAAACACTGAAATAATAATAGTAAAGATACTAGCACCCGATGCTAATAAACCAAGTGTCACTAATTGTGCAGCACCAGCGAATAAGATTGCAGACATCCCTATACTTTGTCCCAGAGTTAACCCTGATTGAACAGCAACAGAGCCAGCAAGTATTCCCCAGGGAATAACCGAAAGGCAAAGCGGTAACATATTATATATTCCAGACCAAAATCCTTGCCAGGAGGATATTTTTGGTTGCAATTCAGTCATTGTTTTTTCCATAAACAGATCTACGCCAACAAAATAAAAGAACCATTGACAGGTAGCTTACGTGCGGGTAATACAGGAGTATTGAATAAAATTGTGGTGAAATAATTTCTTGCTAATCTGGTTGGAATCCTTCCCAATAAGGCAATAGCGCATTTTTAAGCTGTTTGTAGAGAACGGACAAACATACCAGGAGTGATCCCTAAGGCATTTTTAAAATGGCGGTTAAAATGGCTTTGATCGGCAAAACCACAGCGAATAGCAACATTTAGTATAGAATGTCCATCCAATAACAATTTTCGCGCCATACGTAAGCGGGCAAAAATTAAATAAACATGAGGGGTTACTCCGATAATCTCCTTAAATTGCCGCAAAAAATGCCATGGACTTAGCTGTACCATTTCTGCTAACCGATTGAGAGAAATATCTGTTTCTGCATGTGCATCAATATATTCTTTAGCCAATAAGATCTGCTTTTCAGCAGAAGGAAGTTTCTGTGCAGTAATACGTGTTTTGCCGTAATTCATTATCAACCAAGAAAGTGAAGAAAGCAGCATAGTTTCTTTGAATAAAGTATTACCTTTTTGTGACAATAAATTAAACATCAGACGTAATTGTTCAGATAACCCAGGATCATGAACCACAGCAGAAGGGAACCACGGTATACTGCCATCTGCATATTTTAAGTCGCGTGAAAGTGAACGTAATAAATCAGGTGGAGGGTAAATAGCTTGATATGACCAACCTGTTGTAACAGCAGCAGATCCGGTATGAATTTCATCTGAATTGACTAAAATAATATCACCTTTAGGCGCAATATGTTCCGCACCGGTACGATAGAAACGCTGAGCCCCCTCTTCTATGACTCCTATACAAAAGGTCTCGTGCACATGCCGAGAAAATACTTGCTTACGGTAACTGGCTTTGAGCATCTCCAAACCATTAAATTCTTTCAGACGAAAGAACTGAATTTTCTCTTTTACATTTTCTTGTTGCCACATAAAATAGTTACCCAAGTTTCTAATGAAAATTGATCTTTTTATGGTATTGAACTCTTTTATTTTTAAGTTATATATCCCATAGATTTTAGTCTGTAACTTGAAAGACAATGGGTCTATCACCCATTTTTCTACTCGCTTGTTTAATTAACTATGCGCTTTTTCCAGTCTGAAGAAAATTAAGATCTCACCTATAGAGTATAAAGAATATGGGCATTTTCAAGTATCACTGACGACTCATTGTTCTTATTCCAACAAATCTTTTTTGTAAAAAACACATCAGAGAGGATTTAGCGAGCCTTTTTCTTTTTTGTATAAAATTGCTATAGCAATGTTACTAAGGTAACCAGAATATTTATTTTTTCGTCAAAAATAATTTGAATGTATATATTTAATAATTGTTATAATAAATATTGCATTAATTTACTTTCTATCTGTTATTTTTATATACCCTATCATGTTATATCCACAGTTTAGATTTTGTTATAACTGTCCTTCTGATCACTGTTTTCCTAATGATCTCCCTTTGAGACTGGTGCAACCAGCCATTGACAGTTAAGCTGTAGACAATTTGCTTTATCACCTCAATTAAAACCAATATCAACTATAGTGAGGGCCTTATGGCTGATACAGATATTCGCATTGCTATCGTAGGGGCCAGTGGCCGCATGGGACGCAATCTTATTCAGGCCATTCAGCAGTTAGATGGCGTTACACTTGGTGCAGCATTAGAACACCCAGACTCTTCATTGGTGGGAGCAGATGCCGGTGAATTGGCCAGTATTGGTCATAACGGTATTACGATCCGTAATGATCTCCATTCTGTCATAGAAGATTTTGATGTCCTGATTGATTTCACCCGCCCAGAAGGAACGCTGACATATCTGCCAATTTGCCGGCAATACCGTAAAGCCATGGTGATTGGTACAACTGGGTTTGATGATGCAGGTAAGCAAGCAATCAAAGATGCTGCAAATGAAATTCCTATTGTTTTTGCAGCAAATTTCAGTGTCGGTGTTAACCTTGTCCTGAAACTGTTGGAAAAAGCAGCAACAGTGATGGGAGAGTATACGGATATTGAAATCATTGAAGCTCACCATCGCCATAAAGTAGACGCACCATCAGGAACAGCACTGGCAATGGGAGAATCTATTGCACATACGCTCGGTCGCGACCTGAAAACTTGTGCTGTATATGCGCGGGAAGGCCACACAGGTGAGCGGAACCCCAAAAGTATTGGTTTTGCTACGGTAAGAGCTGGCGATATTGTTGGAGAACATACTGCTATTTTTGCCGATATTGGTGAACGAGTAGAAATCAGCCATAAGGCTTCAAGCCGTATGACTTTTGCAAATGGCGCTGTTAAGGCATCTATCTGGATAACCAATAAAAACAGAGGCCTTTATGACATGAAAGATGTCCTTAACTTCGATAAATTATAATTATTTAACAATATAACCTATTGTAATTACGCAATTATTTATCATTAATTGCGTAATTTTTATTAATTGAAACATAAATATAAATATTACGTCATTTATACCTATTTTCTACATTAATCTCACTTTTTTACTACCTTTTATCCTATAGATACGAAAAATCATACTGTTTTTTCTGTTTTAAAATTTAATTTCCCATTAATCGTGAATATACTCGCACTTTTCTTATGTTTTTCAGGTAAATTTCACTGAAACAATAGTGAGTGTCGCAAAAAAAACAATAAAAAGGGCGTTTTTTGTAGACAAGGCCCTCTCTCATCATTAGAATGCGCGCAATTTGCCAAAATTTTGACAAACATCATAATTGGCATTGATTTAAAGGATTAATTCTGAATTAATATGCATTGAGTGCGATTTATTATTCATTCTGGAGGGTGTTTTGATTAAGTCAGCTATATTGGTTCTGGAAGATGGAACCCAATTTCACGGTCGCGCCATAGGTGCTGAAGGTGTGGCTGTTGGAGAAGTGGTCTTCAATACCTCAATGACCGGATATCAAGAAATACTTACCGACCCTTCCTATTCCCGCCAAATTGTTACTCTCACTTATCCTCATATTGGTAATGTCGGCATCAATGCCGCTGATGAAGAATCTCCCACCATCCAAGCCCAAGGCTTAGTAATCCGTGATTTACCTCTGATAACCAGCAATTACCGCAGTGAAGACAATCTGTCTAACTACTTAAAGCGTCATAACATTGTTGCCATTGCTGATATTGATACTCGTAAACTGACCCGTCTGTTACGGGAAAAAGGTGCACAGAACGGTTGTATCATTGCAGGTGATGAGGTAGATGCTCAAATCGCTCTTGAAAAAGCGAAAGCATTTCCCGGCTTGAAGGGTATGGATTTGGCGCAAGAAGTGACTACCACACAATCTTATCAGTGGTTACAGAGAAGCTGGACACTGGCAGATGGATTACCAGAAGCTTGTAAAGAGCAAGAACTGCCATACCATATTGTTGCTTATGATTTTGGAGTTAAGCGTAATATTCTGCGTATGCTGGTAGATCGCGGCTGCCGCGTTACTGTCGTGTCGGCAAAAACCTCCGCAGACGAGGTACTGAAAATGGCACCGGATGGTATTTTCCTGTCCAATGGACCCGGCGATCCAGAGCCTTGTGATTATGCAATCGAAGCAATCAAAACTTTCCTGAACACCGAGATCCCTGTATTTGGTATCTGTCTGGGCCATCAGTTGCTGGCACTGGCGAGCGGTGCAAAAACTGTAAAAATGAAGTTTGGTCACCACGGTGGCAACCACCCTGTTAAAGATTTGGATCGTAATGTCGTCATGATCACTGCACAAAACCACGGATTCGCCGTTGATGAAAATTCATTACCGGCAAATCTGCGTGTGACTCATAAATCACTCTTTGATGGTACTCTGCAAGGCATCCACCGTACTGACAAACCTGCATTCAGTTTTCAAGGACACCCTGAAGCCAGCCCTGGTCCACATGAAACCGCGTCTCTGTTCGATCACTTTATTGAATTGATTGAACAGTATCGTCAGCAAGATATTCAGAACACCAAATAATCAGGAGAAAAGGAAAATGGCAAAACGTACTGATATTAAAAGTATCCTGATCTTGGGTGCAGGTCCAATTGTTATTGGTCAGGCATGTGAATTTGACTACTCAGGAGCACAGGCTTGTAAAGCGCTGAGGGAAGAAGGCTATCGGGTCATACTGGTGAACTCTAACCCAGCCACTATCATGACCGATCCAGGAATGGCAGATGCCACTTACATTGAGCCAATTCATTGGGAAGTCGTACGCAAGATTATTGAAAAAGAGCGTCCGGATGCAATTTTGCCAACCATGGGGGGGCAAACAGCACTGAACTGCGCACTGGAACTAGAACGTCAGGGCGTACTACAAGAATTCGGTGTAACTATGATTGGTGCCACCGCAGATGCAATTGATAAAGCAGAAGATCGTCAGCGTTTTGACAAGGCGATGAAAAAAATCGGCTTGGATACTGCACGTTCTGGGATTGCCCATTCGATGGAAGAAGCACTGGCTGTAGCCGAAGACGTTGGCTTCCCTTGTATCATCCGTCCTTCTTTCACTATGGGCGGAACAGGGGGAGGTATCGCTTATAACCGCGAAGAATTTGAAGAGATCTGCGAACGTGGTTTAGATCTCTCCCCAACCAATGAATTGCTGATCGATGAATCTCTGATTGGTTGGAAAGAGTATGAAATGGAAGTAGTACGTGACAAGAACGATAACTGCATCATCGTCTGCTCCATTGAAAACTTCGATCCAATGGGGATCCATACTGGTGACTCCATTACTGTGGCTCCCGCTCAGACATTGACTGATAAAGAGTACCAAATCATGCGTAATGCCTCAATGGCCGTACTGCGTGAAATTGGTGTAGAAACGGGTGGTTCAAACGTACAGTTTGCTGTTAACCCTAAAAATGGCCGTCTGATTGTTATCGAGATGAACCCACGGGTATCCCGTTCATCTGCTCTGGCCTCCAAAGCGACAGGCTTCCCTATCGCAAAAATTGCAGCAAAACTGGCAGTGGGTTATACCCTTGATGAACTGATGAACGATATCACGGGTGGGCGTACTCCGGCCTCTTTCGAACCATCAATTGACTATGTAGTGACTAAGATCCCTCGCTTTAATTTCGAAAAATTTGTCGGCAGCAATGATCGCCTGACAACTCAGATGAAATCTGTCGGTGAAGTCATGGCAATTGGCCGTACTTTCCAGGAATCCCTGCAAAAAGCTTTGCGTGGCTTGGAAGTCGGAGCAACCGGCTTCGATCCGAAAGTCAATCTGGATGACCCGCAATCACTGACCAAAATCCGCAGCGAATTAAAAGATGCAGGTGCTGAGCGTATCTGGTATGTCGCAGATGCTTTCCGTGCTGGTATGTCCGTTGATGGTATCTTTAACCTGACCAACATTGACCGCTGGTTCCTGGTACAGATCGAAGAACTGGTACGTCTGGAAGAACAAGTTGCAGAGCAAGGCATCAATGGCCTGACTTCCGACTTCCTGCGTCAGCTCAAGCGTAAAGGTTTTGCAGATGCACGTCTGGCAAAACTGGTCGGCGTATCCGGTAAAGAGATCCGCAAACTACGCCATGACTACAACCTGTATCCGGTCTATAAACGAGTAGATACCTGTGCCGCAGAGTTTGCAACTGACACTGCATACATGTATTCCACTTATGAAGATGAATGCGAAGCTAATCCAAATAACGACAAACCGAAAATTATGGTATTGGGCGGTGGCCCGAACCGCATCGGCCAGGGCATTGAATTCGATTATTGCTGTGTACATGCTGCACTGGCGTTACGTGAAGATGGTTATGAAACCATCATGGTTAACTGTAACCCAGAAACGGTTTCAACAGATTACGACACTTCCGACCGCCTTTACTTTGAGCCGGTAACACTGGAAGACGTACTGGAAATCGTACGCGTTGAGCAACCAAAAGGTGTGATCGTCCAGTATGGTGGTCAAACGCCACTGAAACTGGCCCGCGAACTGGAAGCAGCAGGCGTACCCATTATCGGCACCAGCCCGGATGCTATTGACCGTGCAGAAGACCGTGAGCGTTTCCAGCAGGCAGTAAATCGTCTTGGTCTGAAACAACCAGCCAATGCTACTGTCACCACTATTGAACAGGCGGTAGAGAAAGGGAACAACATTGGCTACCCGCTGGTGGTTCGTCCTTCCTATGTATTAGGTGGTCGTGCAATGGAAATCGTGTACGATGAATCAGACCTGCGCCGTTATTTCCAAACCGCCGCGAGTGTATCCAACGATGCTCCGGTTCTGTTGGATCGATTCCTTGATAATGCTATTGAAGTCGATGTTGATGCTATCTGTGACGGGGAACGTGTCCTGATAGGTGGCATTATGGAACATATCGAACAGGCGGGTGTTCACTCTGGTGACTCAGCCTGCTCCTTGCCTGCCTATACCTTAAGCAAGGAGATTCAGAATGTTATGCGTCAACAGGTTGAAAAACTGGCTTTTGAATTACGTGTCCGTGGTTTGATGAATGTCCAGTTTGCTGTGAAAAACAACGAAGTGTACCTGATCGAAGTGAACCCACGTGCAGCACGCACGGTTCCATTTGTTTCCAAAGCGACAGGTCTGCCACTGGCGAAAGTCGCAGCACGTGTGATGGCCGGGCAATCCTTGCAGTCACAGGGAGTCACGAAAGAAATCATTCCTCCTTACTACTCCGTGAAAGAAGTGGTATTGCCATTCAACAAATTCCCAGGAGTTGACCCGATTCTGGGGCCAGAAATGCGCTCTACAGGTGAAGTGATGGGAGTTGGTCGCACTTTTGCGGAAGCCTTCTCCAAAGCGATGCTCGGTAGTAACTCCACTATGCGTAAAAAAGGCCGGGCGTTACTGTCAGTACGTGAAGAGGATAAAGAGCGTATTGTTGATTTAGCAGCCAAACTGCTCAAACATGGCTTTGAATTGGACGCAACTCACGGTACAGCCGTTGTATTGGGTGAAGCCGGGATCAATCCACGTCTGGTTAATAAAGTTCATGAAGGCCGTCCACATATTCAAGACAGAATTAAAAACGGTGAGTATGACTATATCGTCAATACCACTGCTGGCCGCCAGGCAATTGAAGATTCAAAACTGCTCCGTCGCAGCGCACTACAATATAAAGTGCACTATGACACCACCCTGAATGGCGGTTTTGCAACCACTATGGCTCTCAGTGCTGATCCGACTGAGCAGGTAATTTCTGTACAGGAAATGCACGCAAAAATCACCGGATAATATGCCCTATGGATTTCAAGATGCAGGCAACAAAGAGGCAACTTGGAAAACAAAGGATATAAGCGAATAAAATACAGCTCCCCTAAAGCGTTAGTTATCCAACAAATAAGGGAGCTGCTTTTTTAGCTGCTATTTTTATCTGGAGGGAATTTTGAATCCAAAGAGCGTCTTATTTTGAAATTAAAAAAAGCCACCCCCCATTCTGAGATGGCCTTCATGCAACATTAATAACTGTCTTTCTGAACAATATCAGTATAAGTCTAATATTGTTTCAGCTACACAGGTATATTGGTTGTTTATATGGGGCTTTGGGCCAGTGAAGCAATCTTCCAGAAACCAGCTTGCCGGTGTTTTCAGGGTAATAGAGACAACAACTAGCTGCTCCAGACTAATTCGGTTAGTTCCTCGTTCATAACGTGATAACTGCTGATGGCTGACGCCAATTCTGTCCGCCAGCTCTGCTGCTGTTATCCCAAGCTCTTTTCGCTTCATTTGGATCCTTTTACCTACCAGCATACTGACTCGCATAATCTCTTTACTCTCAATTTATAAATAGGTTAATAAAACAACTGCTGTACCTTCATACTTACCGGCTTTTGGTTGTGTTAATGTGTGCAATATTGATGTCAGGGTAAAATTTGAGGGAATATTTTTCCCCTGGGCGATAACATGCACGCCATCTGTCGCATCTCTTCCATCAATCTGCAATGTCGAGTAAATTTGCTTATTAGTATCGAGATAAATTTTGGGCTCACTATTAATGGATTTGACTTGCAACATTATCTTGTTGCTGCGAAGTGCACATTTAAATTGCCCATTAATTGAGCGAGTGGCGTTATTAACTTCTGAAGCTTTTAATTCCCCGTAGGCAATTTCAGAAGGTATGTTGATTTCACAGCTTTGATTTATAGGTGGTAATTTGTTGCAAGTGGAGTTAGGAAATTTCGTTGCAATACCATAACCCGATGATATCTGGCTGGTGTAAAACAAACCTATACATTCGGCATCTGCGGTAATAATAGGAAACGTCACCCGTATAGGGATTCCGATCTGTCTTTTATAAGCTCGCATGACTTCTGCGGTTGTCCGGTACTTTTGTGCGTCATTCAGGCATACATTTGCCTCAACACAGGAACCATACATGCCCGGCTGGTTGTTACTATATTGAACATCAGGGCCAACATAACATGGCTCATGACCGTAGCAAGGATTGCCAAGCCCCTCTTCTTCTGTCCATTCAATAATCTCCATGGTAGTGATAATTCGTTTACCCGATATAATAGTATTCACTGGCATAACATAAGCTCCACCATAGGCATATGAAGCACTAAAGAAAAGCAACAATGCTGCAAACTTCATCAACGATTTTTTAATATGGTGCATAATTTATTTCCCTAAATAACATCAAACTCAGGTTGAATATCATGGGGTGAAAAAGAAGCCGAAATCGCTATTCATAACTGAGCTCAAAAGTTGCCATTGCATTGAACTCTCCTACACCAATCTTGTTTTGCAGAAGCGCACTGGGATCAGCTTTTACATATGCCTGAAACGGGATTACATTGTTACTGCTCGTATCAGAGAGTCTAAATTGAGCCGTTTTATTAAAAGGGAGTGGTGTACCATCCAGTTTTTCCATACCAATGGCTGCACCTGAAGCACTGCTGCCATGACTGAATGCTAATAATCCGGGTTGCTCTCTGCTTTCCTGTCCGACAAACCTGATTTTCACTTTCTGAGCCACTCTGGGATCACATTCTTCCAAATGTAGCCGGAACTGTTGGCTTGGCGTACGGTGATACAGATAAAGGTCCCGGTTGATAATGTTGCCAAAATTGACTTCCATGATTTTATCTTCCGGTTTAATCACACAAGGGGGAGCGAGTACGGTCATCGTGATTCTGACATTTTGCCGTAAGTTATCTTTTGCATAAGCACCTTGCTGACTGCCAATCCCTAACAGAAATAATACCGGTGGCACCAATGTCTTTAGTGCATAGTAAAAGAGCTTCATACTTAACAAATTCATTATCATTTATCCCAAAACCCGTTACGATCTGGTGAAGTCTGCTTTTTGATCCCATCAAGTTGCTTATGACGGGATATGACTACCAAGAGTCTGTCAGTTCCCTTCATCTACAACCTTTGTCACTACACAAGTATTATCACTACAGTTGAATGTTAACTGTGGGCGTCCACCATAATCATTAACATAAGTCAGTACCGGTTGCTTACCGAATGAACTAACCGTTCCTCCCAGTTTGTCACTGCTTTTAGGCGCCAGCATTAAGGGCTTAAAACCGTCTACACTTTTACCATTTACCTTATTTGAAGCTTCTGAAATCGTGATGTAATAAGGGGTTGGATTGTTCACCACATATTGGTTTCCCTGACGACTTAAAGTCAGTTTTTCCTGCCACGGATTATCATGATCAATACGACGTGCGATAATTGCTTCCGGGCGGTAGAACAATTTGATTCTCGTTTGTAAAGCTATTTGCAAGACATTTGGTTTCTCACTGCGCGGTGGTATTTCACGAACATTGAAATAAAACACACTTTCTCTATCTTGTGGCAACTGGGCCACGGCGGGCAGTGTCTGGATCTTGATTTGGCTCTTCGCTCCAGCTTCAACACGCTGCACAGGGGGAATCACGACGAGTGGGCTGTTGATCTTATTTCCCTTATCATCTTCAAACCATGCCTGTGCTAAATGCGGCAAATCAAGATGTTGATTTTCAATATTCAGGCTGACAGATTTTTCATTCCCATTAAAAATAATGCGGGTACGATCCAATGCTATCGCCGCCATTGTCTGATGTACTGACATTAAACTTGTTACCGTTATGGCCGCCATCATTAGAATTTTTTTCAGTTTCATAGTGTCATCTGCTTATAATCAAAAAAGATCATATTGATATTGCCGGTGCCGACTAATATCGGTATACCTATGCCAAATAAAGCAACGCAATACTCTATTAAAGATCAACTAAATGGATTTTTTTATTACATTTTATTTATCTTCATCTTTTAAAAACTGACAAGGTAGCAAAAATGCAGTTAAATAATCTGCTGAAATTTCATCTGGCACAGTAATCTCACATTGAGCACGTCCATCCCAATGCACCTTCAGTTTTTCACCTTTGTTCATTCCGGTCAGATAGGCATATCCGTCATCATTGACAATCCCGATTTCCCGTTGGCTTGCATTAAGGATAGATGCCCCAAAAGGGGGGAATGAACCATCAGGCAAACGAATAGTTGTCATAGCTTTGAGCCCTGATATGACCTGAAATTTACGGTAACCAATCGCACCTTCTGTCAACGTTGCCAATTGAACAGAGCGCAATGCCTCTACATCGTCCGGTAATTTGTCTAAGTCAATATTTGCGGTATTACGGTAGTAATTGTTTACATCTACCAGCACAGCTTTACCAAAATGGTTGGTATATACTGCCGAACCGAATGCCCGGACAGGAACATTGCCAACACCTTCTGTATCCACCATCAGGCGGGTTGCGCCAGACATATTAGTGCGATGCAAAGCTGCACCATTGGCAGTGACAGTAACTCCCCCCTGCAAGCCGAGTGCTGCGGTAGTATTGCCACCATCCTGATAACTGGCACTGGCAGTCAGTAATGCCCGATCACCATAGTGGGTGTAGTAACCATTTGCTGATGCCTTACCATGAATATTCGTACCTGCTGATAGGCGATAGTTATTGCGATCATCAAGACGCTCAAAATAACCTATCAAATGGGAATTTCCCTGACGATTGGCCATTCCGTTATAGCTAAGGGTGCTACTTTCTCCCCACGGAATAGAAAGATTCAGGTACATACCGTCATCTTTTTTATTGTCAAAATTGTTACGGTAAGCTGACAGGTTCACATTGATATTTTTATAACGCCCAATATCAAGATACTTAGTCAGAGATACGTTATAGTAATCGTTTGCTGACCGATTCCAGTAGGTCTGATGGCTATAGCTGAGGTAAGCACTGAGGCCAATATCTGTAAACTGTTTATTAAACATCATGGTATACATCTCTTTTCCACTATCGGAAGAAACGTTGCGATAGCGGCGGTCGATATATTGCCCCATATTCATAAAGTTACGTTCAGAGAAACGATACCCGGCAAAAGTCACCTGACTGTTATATTGATCAAAACGTTTCGAATAACTGAAACGATAAGATCCCCCGGTAAAGGTTTTTCTCTCTCCCGGCAATTTTGCTCTTGACTCCGTCACGTCAAACGACAACGCACCTAATACCATCAAATCACGACCAACCCCCAGTGATAAAGCGTTGTAGTCACCTGCTCCCAAGAAACCACCATACAATGACCAGCCGTTATTGATCCCCCAGGAGAATTCTCCAAGACCGAAGGCTGGCCCTTCACGACGATGCTTATCATTGGTAGATTGTCCACCCACCAATTTGTATTGCACACGTCCGGGGCGTGTCAGGTAAGGGATCGTTGCCGTATTAACCTGAAACTGTTGTACACTTCCATCCTGCTCTTCAACTCTGACATCCAAAGCACCTGACACTGCATCACTGAGATCCTGAATTCGGAATGGCCCTGACGCAACCTGAGTTTCATACAATACTCTCCCCATCTGACTCACCGTCACCTTGGCATTGGTTCTCGCGACACCAGTAACCTCAGGAGCATAACCACGTAAGTTCGGCGGCAACATGTTCTCATCAGTCACCAAACTGATACCGGTATAACGGAAGCTATCAAAGAGGTTTGAATTGAGGTAATCCTCTCCCAACGTCAACTTCGCTTCTAAATGAGGAAGTGCACGATACAGGTAGTATCGGCTCCAATCCCAGTCACGGCGTTCTTTGCTACCTGAACGATGTGAGTTGTCTGCTTTATCATGTTTGGTCTTGAAACGATGATATCTGGCCTGCCAGTCAGCCCGAAAACGCCATGCACCAAAATTCATGCCCGCCGTTCCGTTAGCACTTATTTGTTGGTTATTACGATCATGAGTCGGTTTCGATGTTTGCGCATTAACGTTATAGTCAAACAATAATCCGGTTATTCCCTCATCCCAACGGGAAGGAGGGTCCCAATCCGGCAAGTCATATTCCAGATAGCTTTTAGGAACAATCAGATACAACGTATAGGTGGCCAGATCCCCCCTGGCCGACATACCCGGTAGTGTATTGAGATCAAGACATTTTCCATCATTCTGCCAACCTAATTTTTCCACCCACTTTGGTTTAAGAGCGATTTGTTTGATTAATTCGGGAGATATACAGGCTTCACTCCCTTTCGAATCATCAGCCGAAGCAATAAAATCGATAGAATGGGTATCTGGGAATTCCTGCTTATTCATCCGAACAGCCATCATATAATTCCCTGGCATGATATAGCCTGCCCGAGAGAATTGTTCTAAATTAATATTGCTACGTTCAGTGATATCCAGCGCATCAATGTTGAATTCAATTGGCTTAGAATAGGCGATCTGAATACCGGATACCGCAAACAGTATCAAAACAGAAAGAGGTTTAATTCCGGATATTAAGTGTTCTATTTGTATTTTATTCGTTATCTTCTTTTTATTAATCACGTATTTTTTATTAAAGGTGTTTATCCTATTACTGTTCTTTTTTTTATTAATAGAAGAAAAATAATGATTCATAGAATCTGAAAAAAAAGCCATAACATCCTCTGAGCAATGAATCGTTAATAACCCAATTTGAAATTAGCTGTTGTCTGATACTGCCAAGTCTGTATGCGTATAGGACTATCGCCTAATAGATCGCATCATTAAAGTTCATCGCTCTCACTTAAGGATCCTACAGATACCGGGGATTGCAGGGGTAACCACATGCCCTGCTTATCCATAATATATTACGTTCTCTGTTTGTGATTGACTGAATTACCGTACAGCGGGAAGTAGAGAAAACATGTCACCATCGGTAGCCATTAAAAATTACTTAACATGGCAAAATATCTTTATTTTCCGAATACCACCAATAGAGAACACCATAGATTAAATCAATAAAAAAGGGTATTTCAAATTACTTCTATGGGAATAATGCTATTAATGCCATACTCTGCTGACTAATTTGACAATAATATTGATTTATATCAATAAGACAAAGCACATTATAGAATATTCTAATTATGTCCTGCTAACATATTAGTTCCCAGAAATACCCTAAAGACACTATCAAGAAACCCGGTAAATCAATAGCAATGAATTTCCTGATGTTCAATTACCAAAATTATCAGTCAGTAAAAGTATTATTGATAATTTAATGTAAAGTTAGCAATAGCAGTGAAGTTACCAGGGACAACTAAGTTTTCACCTTTCTCATCACTTAAATTAGTACCTTGCAGGTACGCTGCAAATTGCAAATCATTGTTACCTTCGTGCAGAGATAATAGTTTACTTGCTGTTCCCAGAGGCAATCTGTTATTACCAGCATCAGTAATAGCAATTGCCGCACCTTTCGCTGTTCCTTCAATACCTAAATAACCTGGCTCACCACTAGCCATAGAGCCAGTGAAAGTCGTTTCTACACCTTTCAGAGTCTGTGTAGTGCAGTTTTCTAATTCAATTTTGAAATGTTTAGATTCTGAACGCCCTTGTTTTTTCAAGATGTGGCTGGAAACAGCCCCCATATCAACTGCAATATTGGTATTTTTAATTGAACAAGGTGCATCAATGATAGAACCAGTAAATGTAACCGTACCATTACCCTGGTTAGCCGCATTTGCAGCACCTGCGGTTAAAGCCACACCAAAACCTAAGATCATTGCCAATTTATTCATTTTCATAATCGAATTTATACCTTTTAATTAAAAAATGACAGACTTATATAAAAAGAGAAACCGAAGTACAGAAATTAATTTCTGATACTCAGGATAATGACTATTTAGTTTTTTGACAGATAGCTAGACTGATTCAAATAAACCAAACCGGCAGTATCATTCTACACAAAAATCCTTAAGTCAAATTTCAGCCGATAAAACTGGCAATGCTCCTTAACTGCGTATGAAATATGAGTTTTTATCAAAAAGCACCCATAAGCAGTAGTATATTTTACTGTCAATTTTGTGAATTTGGGTTATTTTCCTAAATTGTATCGAACAAAGATGAATAGTTCAGAATCTTAGTTTGTGTGTTTTTATTGAGCAACTTTATCTTCCCGAAAAAAATAATCATATAATTATATCAAGATAATTATTAAATATAGTTTTTACTATTGTCTTTATGGCTTATATCAAAATAAAAACAAACTATTTATCCAAATAATAAAATTAACAAGCTAATTATATTATAATTAAATTATTATTTTTATTTAAAAGACTTACTTTTTGTTAAATTAATTTCTCCATTCTTTTTACAGGTGAATTAATGTGGAATAAAATGGCAACGGAATAAATAGATGAGAGTCATTTTTAACCAATCTGTTTAAATAAGGTATTAATTTAAGCAACAAAAAAGCTCTTCCCATTATTGAGAAGAGCTTTTATTTTTAATCAGGGATTAAAATTACTTAGGCTTTTTTAATTATCACCTAACAAAACAGATTCAAGTGCAATTTCAATCATGTCATTGAAAGTTGTTTGACGCTCTTCAGCAGTCATTTTTTCACCTGTGCGAATATGGTCTGAAACAGTGCAGATCGTCAGTGCTTTTGCACCAAATTCAGCCGCAACACCGTAAATACCTGCTGCTTCCATTTCAACACCCAGAATGCCGTATTTTTCCATTATATCGAACAATTGGGTATCTGGGGTATAGAACAGATCTACAGAGAAGATATTGCCAACACGTGTATTAATATTTTTCGCTTTAGCGGCATCAACGGCATTACGAACCAAATCAAAATCAGCGATTGCCGCGAAATCATGATCTTTAAAACGCACACGATTGACTTTAGAGTCAGTACAGGCCCCCATACCAATCACAACATCACGAATTTTAATGTCTTTACTCACTGCACCACAGGAGCCAATACGGATAATCTTTTTGACACCAAACTCGGTAATCAGCTCTTTCGCATAAATGGAGCAGGATGGAATGCCCATACCGTGACCCATCACTGAAATGCGACGGCCTTTATAAGTACCGGTGAAACCCAACATACCACGAACATTATTAACCTGACGGGCATCTTCTAAAAATGTTTCCGCAATGTATTTTGCCCGTAGTGGGTCACCTGGCATCAGGATAACATCAGCAAAATCGCCCATCTCAGCATTAATATGTGGGGTAGCCATAAATTGATTCCTTGTTTTTATTAAGTAATTAAAAATAGGTAAATATCGGGGCAGCCAATGACTTCCCCGGAAAAATCAGAACATCGCTTTACCATAATCCATTGGCGTCAGGTTGAAATATTTCGCCACTGTCTGACCAATGTCTGCAAATGTTTCACGATGCCCCAATGAGCCAGGTTTCACTTTTGGCCCATAAACCAGTACTGGAATGTGCTCACGAGTATGATCCGTGCCTGCCCAGGTCGGATCACAGCCGTGGTCAGCCGTCAGGATCAGAATGTCATCTTCTTTAACCAGTTTCAGCATCTCCGGTAAGCGGCGGTCGAATAGTTCAAGCGCTGCCGCATAACCTGCCACATCACGGCGATGGCCATAAGATGAGTCGAAATCAACAAAATTGGTAAACACGATTGTGTTATCCCCGGCCTGTTCCATTTCAACCAATGAAGCATCAAACAGAGCATCAATCCCTGTTGCCTTCACTTTTTTGGTAATACCAACATTAGCGTAAATATCGGCTATCTTGCCGATGGAAACCACTTCGCCCTGTTTTTCATCAACCAGTTTTTTCAGAATGGTTGGGGCAGGGGGCTCAACTGCCAAATCATGGCGATTACCGGTACGCTGAAAGTTACCCGCTTTATCACCCACAAACGGACGGGCAATAACACGACCGATGTTATAACCACCGAGATTCAGTTCTTCACGGGCGATCTCACATAATTCATACAGTTTATCTAAACCGAATGTTTCTTCATGGCAAGCAATCTGGAAAACGGAATCCGCAGAGGTGTAGAAAATCGGCTTACCGGTTTCCATGTGCTCTTCTCCCAGTTTGTCCAGAATAACTGTACCGGAAGAGTGACAATTACCCAAATAACCTGGGAGATTAGCTCGCTCAACCAGCTTGTCCAGTAATTCCTGCGGAAAGCTGTTTTCTAAACCCTGAAAATAGCCCCAATCGAACAAAACCGGAACACCAGCGATTTCCCAATGACCTGATGGCGTGTCTTTACCAGAAGAAAGTTCACTTGCATAGCCATAGGCACCAATAATGTCGGCATCTTTGTCTAAACCAATCGGGAAAGTCCCGCTGGATTCTTCTGCCGCTTTACCTAGCCCCAAGCGGCTCAGATTCGGCAACTTCAACAATCCCTGACGGCCGATATCAGCTTCACCACGGGCACATTGCTCTGCAATATGTCCTAAGGTGTTAGATCCTTTGTCACCAAATCTGTCTGCATCTGCACTCGCACCAATGCCAAAGGAATCCAATACCATGATGAATGTACGTTTCATAATTTTCTCCTGCGTCAATTCACGCTATCAATGCGGAAACTGCCAGCTATTAAATTCTATTTTTAGTGCCTATGTCGGTTTATCAACTAATATGACGATAAACCATCTGTGTGGCGACTTTCGTTCCTACATTTGATGCTGCCAAAACATTCGTCTTTTGTGAAGCATCCACCGGCTGTAACGCTTTATGTTGTAGAACAAACGACTTACGCACAGCCTCCGCCGCTACATGCCACTCATCTTCACTATTGGCATGGATCGTCATCAGAGGGGTATCTGTGTTGACTTCTGAACCAAGTGCAATAATATCACTCAGCCCCACACTGTAATTAATCGTATCCGTGGCCTTTCGACGGCCACCCCCTAACGTCACCACGGCCATCCCCAAAGCTCGGGTATCCATCTCTGTCACAATGCATTGTTTTTCAATAACACGCTTTTCAGCAAATACAGGTCTGCTGAAAGAGGCCGTCGGCAAATAATGCGCATAGTTTTCAACAAAATCGGCTGGCCCTTTTTGCGCAGCAACCATACGTCCAAAAACTTCCGCTGCTTTACCACTGTCGAGAACTGCCTGTAACTTACGATATGCAACGTCACGGTTTTCTGCCAATTTACCTGATACCAGCATTTCAGCAGCCAATGCCATAGTGACTTCAAATAGGCGGGGATTACGGTATTCTCCCGTCAGAAACTGAACCGCTTCACGTACTTCCAGTGCATTACCCGCACTGGACGCCAGCACCTGATTCATATCGGTTAACAATGCGGTCGTTTTGCAACCCACACCATTAGCTACCGCGACGATAGATTCCGCCAGTTGTTCCGATTGCTCATAAGTTGGCATAAATGCCCCGGAACCTACTTTCACATCCATAACTAAGGCATCTAATCCCTCAGCTAATTTTTTGCCCAGAATAGAGGCGGTAATCAGTGGAATAGAGTCAACAGTAGCAGTAATATCACGTGTTGCATAAAAACGCTTATCCGCAGGTGCCAATGAATGGGTCTGACCGATAATCGCAATGCCAACATCCCGGATAATGTCACGAAAACGAGGTTCATCAGGGAAGATGTCAAAACCAGGAATGGATTCTAATTTATCCAACGTTCCTCCGGTATGCCCCAATCCGCGCCCTGAGATCATCGGGAGGTAACCTCCACATGCTGCTACCATCGGCCCTAACATCAGGGATGTTACATCGCCCACCCCACCCGTCGAATGTTTATCGACAACTGGACCAGGCAAGTTCAATTTATTCCAATCCAGAACTGTACCGGAATCACGTATTGCCAATGTTAAAGCAATACGTTCCTCCATCGTCATATCCTGGAAATAAATGGTCATCGCTAATGCAGCGATTTGCCCTTCGGATACTGTGTTATCACACACACCGTTAATAAAGAAACGGATTTCCTCTTCATTCAGTGGATAACCTTCTCTCTTTTTGCGGATAATTTCCTGTGCCAGAAACAAAGCTACCTCCCAATCATCATTATTATCTGAAAAGAATGGCAGTAATGAACCTTATCTTAGCTAACCTTCATATGTTGTTATTGATCTCAATAACGATTGTTTTCAATCAATAATGGTTCTAAATATGGGTTATCAATAACTACTACTTTGTTTTTGTCCCTGATGCCCTAACGTTGTCAATAAGCTCCCCAATAAACTGGAAGCACCAAAACGGAAATGGCGGGAGTCTACCCATTTATCACCCATGATTCTATCTGCCAAAGCCAGATACTGTGCTGCTTCTTCTGCGGTACGCACACCACCCGCAGGTTTAAATCCAACAGTATCCCCTACCCCCATATCACGGATAACGCTGAGCATGATCTCTGCACTTTCCAGTGTCGCATTCACGGGGACTTTTCCGGTTGAAGTTTTAATAAAATCTGCTCCCGCTTTAATTGATATTTCAGATGCTTTGCGGATCAGATCAACCTCTTTCAGTTCGCCAGTTTCAATAATAACTTTTAGCCAGACACCTGCTCCAGCGCAGGCAGCCTTGCAGGCTTTAACCAAATCAAAACCAATTTGTTCGTTACCCGCTATCAGTGCACGATAAGGGAAAACAACATCCACTTCGTCAGCACCATAAGCAATGGCTGCACGGGTTTCCGCCAGTGCGATATCAATATCGTCATTACCATGCGGGAAGTTGGTGACAGTGGCAATACGAACGTCAGGCGTTCCTTGTTCACTTAATACCTTACGTGCAACCGGAATAAAACGTGGGTAGATACAGATAGCTGCGGTATGCCCTGCCGGGCTGTTCGCCTGATGACAAAGTGCCGTTACCTTTTCATCAGTATCGTCATCATTGAGTGTTGTTAAATCCATCAAACTCAGCGCACGCTGAGCCGCTGCGGTTAAATCGGTCATAAAACTCTCCAACGATTGTGATTCAATCAGTTCACACATTCTTTAAACACTTATGCTGAATAATTATCCTGAATGATTAGTAAGTTCTTATGTTGGCGAGCGGACTTGGTTCCTTGAAGATGTTGCGATGATTCTATTTCTCAGCAACAACAGAGTTCCTTTTCTCCGCACTTATTTCTTTAGTTTGATTTTCTTTAGCTTATCCTGCACCGACAGGCATTAGCTTACTCCATGAAATCTTAGAACATCATTATTTGAACATGTAAACGCACAATAATGCGTGTGAAAACTCACATTAATTAAATGAGAATTGCATTAATTATCATTTAATTGCGATACTAATCACAATAATTAACCTTGAGAAAAATAAAATGCAGGTGAGTTGACCTCCCCTGCATCTAATTTAGTAGATGTTTTCTAATTAGACTTCTCTAACTATTACAGCGAGAAGAAAAATCCGGCAATTGTGGCACTCATCAGGTTAGAGAGTGAACCAGCCAATACGGCTTTCAGACCGAAGCGCGCAATGTCACCGCGGCGGTTTGGTGCCATACCACCCAGACCACCGAGCAGAACGGCAACAGAAGACAAATTAGCAAAGCCGCACAATGCGAAAGAAATAATCACTTTGGTGTGATCAGAAAGTACTTGCAGACCTGCTGCCTTAACTACGTCATCTGGTTTCAGGTATTCACCAAAGCTCATGAATGCAACAAATTCATTCACAACCAGTTTCTGTCCAATAAAAGAACCTGCAACTGTTGCTTCATGCCACGGTATACCAATCAGATAAGCAATTGGTGCAAACACCCAACCCAGAATCAGTTCCATTGACAATTGAGGATAACTAAACCAACCACCGATGCCACCTAGCATACCATTCAACAAAGCAATCAATGCAGTAAATGCCAACAACATTGCACCTACATTCAGAGCCAGTTGCATACCAGATGCCGCACCAGATGCCGCCGCATCAATAATATTAGCCGGACGCTCTTGAGCAGTAACCAGAGACATTGCATCAACAGTATCGTGTGTTTTTTCAGTCTCTGGCACCATCAGTTTTGCAAACAAAAGGCCACCCGGTGCTGCCATGAATGAAGCTGCGATCAAGTATTCCAATGGAACGCCCATGGATGCGTAGCCTGCCAATACAGAGCCTGCTACAGAAGCCAGACCACCACACATAACAGCAAACAGTTCAGATTGAGTCATGGTCGCGATATAAGGACGAACAACCAGAGGGGCTTCTGTCTGACCTACGAAAATATTCGCTGTTGCGGACAGAGATTCTGTACGAGATGTTCCCAACACTTTTCGCAAGCCACCACCAAGAATTTTGATGATAAGCTGCATAACACCAATGTAATACAGAACTGCAATCAGAGAAGAGAAGAAAACAATGACCGGCAGAACACGCAGTGCAAAGATAAAGCCACCGCCGCCAAACAGTTCAAACATTTTGTCGGAAACCAATCCACCAAAGATGAAATCAGTTCCCTTCTGACCATATCCGATTACATTGGAAACACCTTTTGACATTCCACCCAGAATGTCTTTACCTGCCGGCACATAAAGTACAAATGCCCCAATAGCTACCTGAATAAGAAAGGCGCCGAGGACAGTGCGGATTTTAATAGCTCGGTAATTACTGGAGAAAAGTACTGCGATAAAAATCAGCACTACCATCCCTATCAGGCTCATAATGAGTTGCATTGGAAGAATCCCTGTTCACTAAATGAATTAGAAATATGTCAGTTAATTTGTAAGTTCCTACTGACACTGTGTGTGGAGGCGATTATACCTAGTAGTAAAAAAGAACAAGCAACTAACATCACAAATTAATACAGCAAAAAGTAATATAAAAACAGAAAATGAGACCTATATCACATATAACCACACTATTTATTGGGGATTAGATAATATTGCGGAAAAAAAGGGAGAAATAAGAAGATAATGCCAGTTTAATATTATTAATATTTATTTAAAACGGAAGACCATCTTTTACCTGACAAAAATGGCCTGATTTTTATTCAACAGAAACTAGCTTAATGCAAACAGTGTCATGCTATTTTGATAAATTTGGCGGGAAATTTCATCTACAGATTCAGAACGCAATTCACACAATGCAGAAAAAACCTGAACAACTCTTTCTGGTCGGTTTGGTTGCCCCTGAAACCCTGATAAGGGCATATCAGGTGCATCCGTTTCTAACACAAGAGATGACAGTGGTAATCGTGCGATCGTATCTCGCGTCTTTTTTGCTCTCTCATAAGTAATAGTTCCACCAACACCAATGTAAAAACCCAAACGAATAAAAGCCTGTGCCTGAGACAAACTTCCGGCAAAACCGTGGATCACCCCGGTACGTGGCACACTGTGTTTCCGTAACATTGCTGCCAATTGATCGTGGCTTTTGCGGGAGTGAAGTATCACAGGCAATTCATACTTGCTGGCCAGCATGAGCTGCGCTGCTAAGAGTCTTTTTTGCTTTTCAAACTGAGGTTCAGGCATATACAGATCAAGCCCGATTTCACCTACCGCTACACAGTTAGCCTGTTTTTCCTTGAGTTTCCGTTCCAGTTCATCCAGATGCACCTCAAGATGTTCATTGATATACAAGGGATGTAACCCAAACGCAGCATGAATTGCGTCATAGGTAGCGGCCAGATCGGCAACACGTTGAAAATTCAACTGACTGACTGTCGGGACAATGATTTTTTCTACCCCTGTTTGTCTGGCACGCACTAGACTTGCTGTTTCATCATCAGCAAAAGGAGGAAAATCAAAATGGCAATGTGTATCGATAAACATCTACTTATCCATCATGGTAGTTCCCGTCAGTGGAGTCGGGGTAATATCATTCACTTCTGTTGCCTCAATCTCCGGGCTATTCATATCGTCCAAAAAACCATTGTGCCTGAAAGCATTACGGTTCATTCCCTCATGATTTAAACCGTTGCGACAAACACCATAACTTTTACGTTCTGCCAACCCGAATTTACCTCCAACAAAAGTATGTCCGATGGTGGCCAGGAAATACCGCCCACAACGCCGCCCCAAGTGATAATCCTTATCCAATGCACTGATCCTGCTTCCCAGTGCCATTGCCGCTAATGGGGCTGGTGGATAAATTTCAAATACCTGCACATCATCCGGCGGATTTTCAATAAATTGCTGTGTCCGATAGTAACTTTTAGCATGCAACTTCAACATCTGAATCATCTTTTGTGAGCTACTGCTTTCCAGCCAGCGCTCTATGCGTTTAATCCACTGTTGCGTGTAATAGAGCTGTGCAGGCACTGTCCTGACCACCACAATGGTATCTGCACCACGACGATAAGCCTCTTCTACCGGGATCGCATCACAAATGCCACCATCCTGATAAACAGTGCCATCAAGCGCCACGCCATTGCGATAAAAGCCAGGAATGGCACTGGAAGCCTTTATAATCTCCATCCAATTCTTTTCCTCAGGATGAAAATAATTAGCTTCAAAATCATCTGCTCGACAGGCGCACATATAGAATTCACGCCCTGCATCAAAATGCCGCATCGCAATAGGGATATTCAAGGGTGATTTTTCAGAAACGATATCAATATACCAATCCAGATCGATGAGATGCCCGCCCCGGACAAAGCGCAACGGATTAAAAAAGGTAGCATTAGTTGTATAATTTTTAATTACTTTACGGGCATATCCTCTCTGACCACAAATATAAGCAGAAAGGTTCTGGGCACCTGCGGAAGTACCAAGAAATAATTCGAATGGGTTAAAATCAAGCCGGAGAAATTCATCCAATACACCCGCGGTAAAAATTCCCCGCTGCCCACCACCTTCACAGACAAGTGCAATTTTTCCCGCTTTAATCCGTGATGTATAAGCTAACGGCTCTATGTTACCTAGCGTAATCGGAATATGTTTCCCCATAGTCCCCCCTAAAAAGTCAATGTCAGTTTCAAGATGCAATTTGAGTTATACCCTTCGTTTTTCAAGTTGTCTCTTTGTTGATTGCGACATCTCTTGACATCCATTGGGCATATGACTATCTATCAGTATATTGTTATGCAAACAAAGTGCTTGTAAAAAACAGTGTACTTGTAAAAAACAGTGTACTTGTAAAAAACAATGTGGTTGTAAGAACTATTGTGGTTGTAAAAACAATTGTGGTTGTAAAAATAATGTGCTTATAAAACTTGCATTAGATAATGAAGATTAATTCACAAACAGGCAAGCATTTGCTTACTTTCTGAATAGACAGCACATATTGTGCTTCTTGAAAAGTGACTCGCTTAATCAGGTTGGATTTTATTTGGAGAATAGAAATAAAAAGAGTGGCTTATTATCTGCCACTCCATCAAAATACACATTATTTTTTGATAGTTAACGTACTATTGACGAACTTAACACCATCTACTTGATGGGCAACTTTGATCACTCGCTTAACCTGTTCTTCATTTTTGACAAAACCGGAAAGAGAAACTACGCCTTTTTTCGTTTTCACTGAAATATCATTACTATTGATCCCTTTATATTCCAGCAACTTCTCTTTTATTTTGGCAGTAATTACACTATCATCAATAGAATTACCTACTTTTTTCAGTGAGTTATCAATTTTTTCCTCTGCATTCTTGATTGCATTATCAATTTTCTGGCCCGTATTTTCTAACGCTTTATCTTCTAATATTCTCTTTTCTAAAGAATTACCTTCTGTAGTATTGCCTGAAGATGTTTCTGCGGCTGATACGCTGCCATTTATCAATACCAAGCCTAAAACCGAACCTAAAATAACGGCCAGGAGTGAGTGTGTGAACGTTGATTTTTTCATCCTACGACCTTCCCTTAACTAAGCCAAATTGTCAAAAGATGATATATCATCAAATTATGGGGAAGAAATGGGCTTTACAATAAATAACGTATATTTTCTTAAGCCAGAAATTATGCTTCAAATAAAGCATAACCAATATATTTTGGAATGGAGTAACAAATTTAAAAGGGCCAACTATTTGTTAGCCCCGAAAAAATATTAGTGTTCCCGTGTCTTACGAAAAACAATATCAGGATAACGTTCACTGGTCAGATTTAAATTAACCATGGTTGGTGCAATGTAAGTCAGGTTATCGCCACCATCAAGTGCCAGATTTTGCTCATTCTTGCGTTTGAACTCTTCCAGTTTCTTGACATCATTACACTCTACCCAACGTGCAGTAGAAACGTTGACAGGTTCATACAGCGCTTCAACGTTATATTCACTCTTCAAACGAGCAACAACGACATCAAACTGAAGTACACCCACTGCCCCAACGATCAGGTCGTTATTGGTTAGTGGGCGAAATACCTGTACTGCGCCTTCTTCTGATAACTGAACAAGACCTTTCAACAATTGTTTTTGTTTCAGTGGGTCACGCAACCGAATACGACGGAACAATTCAGGGGCAAAGTTTGGAATGCCTGTGAATTTCAGCTCTTCACCCTGGGTAAAAGTATCACCAATCTGAATCGTGCCATGATTGTGCAGGCCAATAATATCTCCCGGATACGCATCTTCGACATGGGAACGATCTCCGGCCATAAAGGTCAGCGCATCTGAGATAACCACATCTTTTTTAATGCGCACCTGACGCAGTTTCATGCCTTTTTCGTATTTACCAGAAACAACACGCAAAAATGCCACACGGTCACGGTGTTTTGGGTCCATATTAGCCTGAATTTTGAAAACAAAACCCGTGAACTTCTCTTCTTTTGCAGTGACTTCACGAGCATCAGTCTGACGAGGCATTGGCATCGGTGCCCATTTAACAAGGCCATCCAGCATGTGATCAACACCAAAATTACCGAGTGCAGTACCGAAAAATACCGGGGTTAATTCACCTTGTAAGAAAGCATCCAGATCGAATTCGTGTGATGCACCTTTGACCAGTTCCAGCTCTTCACGTAACTGATTAACCAGATCCTCACCAACTGCCGCATCCAGCTCAGGGTTATCCAACCCTTTAATAGCCCGGACTTCCTGAATCGTATGCCCCTGACCAGATTGATACAGATAAATTTCATCCTGATAGAGATGATAAACCCCTTTAAATGATTTACCACAGCCAATCGGCCAGGTGATTGGGCTACAGGCGATATTCAACTCGTTTTCCACTTCATCCATCAATTCCATCGGATCGCGGATATCACGGTCGAGTTTATTCATGAATGTCAGGATCGGCGTATCACGCAGACGGGTGACTTCCATCAGTTTACGGGTACGGTCTTCAACACCTTTTGCAGCGTCAATTACCATCAAACAGCAGTCAACCGCAGTCAAAGTACGGTAAGTATCCTCGGAGAAATCCTCATGCCCCGGAGTGTCCAGTAAGTTAACCAGACAATCACTATAAGGGAACTGCATCACCGAGGTGGTAATGGAGATACCACGTTGCTTTTCCATCTCCATCCAGTCCGATTTAGCGTGCTGATTGGAACCCCGGCCTTTTACCGTTCCCGCTTTTTGAATCGCCTGTCCGAACAGCAATACTTTTTCAGTAATAGTCGTTTTACCCGCATCGGGGTGAGAAATTATTGCAAAGGTTCTTCGCTTCGCGACTTCTTGCAAGAATGAGGAATTTGACATTAATTGAAATCTTCTAGTCTACGCGCGGATAACTACCATGTGTGAAGCACAGAATGACACTTCATCTTCGAATCCGGCCTGTTAATCGTGATTGGTGCTTATTTTCGCTGAACTTGGCGTTATAAACAACTAATGATGCTTAAGATGGTATAAAACTCCGTTACTCTCCAAATAACGGCAACGCCATAATAATTGCGTCTTCTTTTCCTGTCGCGGTTGGATAATAGTTTTTGCGAATGGAAACTTCGTTAAATCCCAAATCTTCATACAAACGAACCGCCGACCTGTTTGAACGCCGGACTTCAAGCCATAGTGTATTAATCTGTTTGTGAGGCAATACATCGACCAAGTATTTCAGCAATGTTTTTCCATGCCCCTGTGATTGATATTCAGGACGAATAGCGATATTAAAGAGTGTCGCTTCATCCAAAACACACTGCACTATTGCAAAACCAATCATCTGGTCATTAAGCGTGATTTTGTAATTGAGATAACGTTCTCCCTGATTAGAATAAAAAGTTTTTTCACTCCAGGGAAAAGCATGGCTAGCCTGTTCTATTTGAAATGCAACGGGAAGATCAACGGGAGTTAATAGAGAAATATTCTTCATAATGGTAAATTTGTTGCCAAAGAGCGCGTTTTGCATCCCCATCAAGGGATAAATCATTTAATGCAGGGCTTCTCAAAGAAATCCCCTGTATTGATAAGGTAATATCAACCCCCAACAGCCAGCATGGGCAGTGGATTGATTCCGAAAGTAACTCAACGTCTTTTGTCGTGATGCAATAAACTGATGAGACATTAATCCCCATGGCTGTGAAAATATCAGCAAGTAATGAATGACTTAAGTCAATGTTATCATGGCTAATGATCAACAGACGGGTTGAGTCAGGGATGAGGACAGATAATTCACCTCGCAGGGTCGCAGGGCTACGCAAAACCCATTGGGTAATGCCCAATCGAGTAAGTGATCTGTCACGCTTTGTCATCGTGTTTTATTCCATCTGCCATAAAAAATAACAGGTAATATATACCTAGTAGATTTCAAGTTACAGTCAACAAAACGGCAACTTGAAAGATGAAAGGTATATTATCAGAGGGCTTATCTCTGCGCCAATCAACACGGCATCTCAGATTTGCCCACAGATAATTATTACTAAATAAAGATTTATAAGGAGCTAATCATAGATGTCAGTATTAACACCGGCCAGTGAGGTTATCCTGCGCCATCAAGAGCAATTCAGCTCCCATCATCTGCTTTTTGCTGGTGACCTTCAGGATACTCTGGCAACGGAAATTGAAGCTGCAAGTGTGCGAGTACATACTAATCAATATCATCACTGGCAGTCGCTGATCCGCACACTGGGTGATAATGCCTCGTTTGGTCTTACGGCGGACAGCATATTTGTCAAAGGATGTGATACGCTGATTTATTACTGGCCCAAAAGCAAGCATGAAGCACGTTTCCAACTCCGCAGTCTGTTTTCCATCCTGCCTGTCGGAACCGATGTTTTTATTGTCGGCGAAAATCGCAGTGGTGTCCGTAGCGTTGATAAGCTGATGGAAGGTATTGCCACTTTCCATAAAATAGATACTGCCCGCCGTTGTAGCCTTTTTTACGGTCAACTGGAGCAACAGGTTCAGTTTGATCAGAACAATTGGTGGAACAGCTATCAAGTCGGCGATGTCACCGTCAATACATTGCCCGGCGTATTCAGTCAGGATAATCTGGATGTTGGCAGCCGTCTTCTGCTCTCTACGTTTGATACACCGATTTCTGGCAGCCTGCTGGATATCGCTTGTGGCTCTGGCGTCTTAGCTACGGTGTTGGGTAAAAATAACCCCGGCTTGTCACTGACACTCAGCGATGTCAATGCAGCAGCTCTCACATCCAGTAAAGCGACGTTGAAAGCAAATAAACTGGAAGGGAACGTCATTACCAGTAATGTTTACTCCGCTATCGAAGAAAAATTCGACTGGATCATTTCCAATCCGCCATTCCATGATGGCCTGAAGACAAATCTGTCAGCGGCTGACGATATGATCCGCATGGCCCCCAATTATCTGAAATCTGGTGGTAAGCTTCGGATCGTAGCCAATGCTTTTTTACCTTACCCTGCGCTGCTGGATAGCGCTTTCGGTAAACACGAAGTGATTGCTCAGACAGGTAAATTCAAAATTTATCAAGCCACCAAGAAGTAACGAATCAATTAACCATTGCCCTTCCCAAATGGATGGGCAATACCAGCATGTTGTTTTTTGCATCAATCATGCTTTCTTCCGATAAATAATGATTGACGTCAGCCGTAAAATCTCTAGAATGCGCCTCCATGCTATCTGTTTAAGTGGTTATCTGTTTAAATAGTATCTGAATTTGCGAGGGTGGCGGAATTGGTAGACGCGCTAGCTTCAGGTGTTAGTGTCCTTACGGACGTGGGGGTTCAAGTCCCCCCCTTCGCACCACTGTTAATATTTATCTGCTCATCTCTTATCTGTTTCGTACTGTCTGTCTGTTTTTTCCCCCGTTTCTTATTTCGGTTTTATCCCTGTGATACATCTCATCACTACTCTCAAAAATGAAAGTGGCCTAAGCAACGCAAGCCAGCAAACAGGCTACACGTCACAACAATCCCATCGCATTACGTATGGTAAAAAACAAATCGGTTTGATCCGTTAAACCAACAACATTGGCTGCATAAGGCCCATAAGCGGCAACACGTAATTGTGTTCCGGTATGATTTTGTTCGTCTTTTTCTGAATTGCCATAGCTTACCGTGATGACTGCACCATCTTTGGTAATCAATGAGCGGGTCAGTCCGGGGGATTTAACATCGGGTTCAATAATCTGGCTGGAATGGGCATGATCAGCCGTAACAATAACTAAGGTGTCTCCATGTTGCTTTGCAAATTTCAAACCCACTTGTACAGCATCATCTAATGCCACTGTTTCCCCAATTTGGGCACAAGGGTTAGCTTTATGATCTTGTTTATCAATCGACGCACTTTCCACCTGTAAGAAGAATCCGTTCTTATTAGTTTTCAATAAATCAATCGCTTTTTCGGTCAGTTGTGCCAATGTGGGTTCAGCAGAATTGCGATTAGTGTTAATTTTACACTTCACTGGCGCTTCATTAATGTTGCCATGATAAACCGCTTTTGGCCCTTCCCAGATCACAGCCATGTTGCCATCATTGAACAATCCCAACAGGGGTTTTTTCTGATTAGCCTCTTGAATACCATTTAATGACTTTATATCTGTTACCCATTGATACCCTTGTTCCAGGGCTTGTTGCTTCAGAATTTTTCCTTTATTAACGCCGAATAACGATTGTTGTTCAAAACTTTTAGCACCACCCCCCAAAGTAATATCGGGACGCACAACTAAAAGCTGTTCTGTGATAGAACCTTTACCACCGTTTTCTAAAGCATCAATAGGGCATTTTTCCGAGGTTTCTTGTGGCCCATAGCATTTACGGTTTGTGACATGAGCATACAGCGCGGCAGGTGTAGCATCCTGAATTTCGGCAGTCGTAACATTTCCTGTCGCTTTTCCGTTTTTCTTTGCTAACTCCAGTAATGACTGATGCGCTTTACCAAAAACATCAATGCCCAACGCACCATTATAGGTTTTCGTCCCTGTTGACCACGCAGTGGCAGAAGCCGCAGAATCCGTGACATAGTTTGGTTTCTTTGTTTTTTTATTCAGAGAGTAATGAGTGTATTGCCCAGTAAAAGGCAGTGCATCGATTCCCTTAAAAAAACCACCAGCACCTTGTGAATAATTGCGGGCTAATGTGATTTCAGAATCCCCCATACCATCACCGATAAACAAAATAACATTCTTCGCTTTCTTATTATTCAATGCTGTCTTAAGAGCATTCGTTTGGTCTTCGGCAAGACGGCGGGCACCGCCGAACTGGGTTATATCTCCATGAGCTAAACGGGATTCTGCCACGATGTTATCTGTATTACTGGCTCGTGCAGATAAACAGGTTCCTGACATGAATATAGCGATAATAAATAGGGTAATAGTAAGAGATAGCAAGCTTTTTGTGTAATTACGGAAGGGTATGTGGCAATAAAACATAGAGTGTTCCTTACTTTCAGGGAAATTAAACAAAACACCATGAATATGAATTTATTCCCCGAATAGTGAACACTTAATATGACATTACTGTGAAAGGTTAATAACACATTTATGACAATTTCTTACAATATGTCTTGTAACTCTAGGCATACCTGCAAATTGCAAGAAATAACCTGGCGATTAGGCTCGATATTTTTCAGGTTGCCTCATTGACACTCTCAGTGAAACAACCTGAAATCTGTTAGATATAAATGCCTGTTGCTATCAGTACCGCATCATGACCGATTTCAGTTCTGTGTAATGCTCAATGAACGCCTTACCAAACTCACGACCAATTCCTGAGGCTTTCATACCACCAAATGGAACTGCGGGATCAAGGAACGTGTGCATGTTAATCCATAAAATACCCGCCCGGATACGCGGGATCATGCGCATTGCCTTACTTAAATCGTTTGTCCATAAACTGGCAGATAGGCCGAATGGCGTTGCATTCATCATGCCAATCAGTTCTTCCTCATTATCATAACTGAGGAAAGCCCCTATTGGGCCGAACGTTTCTTCTTTCATTAATGTATCTTCGGCACTTTTCGCACGGATCACGGTTGGCATAACAAAGAAACCTTTCCCCTCCAGTGCACGTCCACCATATATGATTTCATTTCCTTCCTGACGTGCTTTTTCAAACAGAGACAGAATTTTTTCGTAATGCTCTTTGTTTGCCAAAGGTCCCATCTCTGTTGTTTCATCAAGGGGAGAACCAATCTTCATTGCAGACAAACGTTCAGAAAGTAACTTCAAAACCGCATCCATGTGAACTGAGGGAATATAGAAACATTCCGCCGCCGCACAAATTTGCCCCTGATTGACATAACCCGCTTCTAATACTCCTTCAACAATTTTCTCGACGGACATATCCGGCAGGAAAGCCGCTGCATTTTTGCCACCCAATTCCAGCGTCGTACGGAGCAAACGACCATGCTCCATGGCAGATTTACCAATCGACATGCCAACAGGGACTGATCCGGTAAAAGTGACCTTATCACATAGCGGATGGGCGAGTAGTTCCGCACCCACACCAGCACCAGAACCATTGACAATGTTAATCACACCATCAGGAATTCCGGCTTCTTTCGCCAGTTCTGCTACACGCAGCATAGTTAAGGGAGTATATTCACTGGGTTTCAGAACAATCGTACAACCACAAGCTAATGCCGCTCCCAGTTTCCAGATAGCGATCATAATCGAGAAATTCCATGGAATAATCCCAACTACCACACCAACAGGCTCACGGCGGGTAAAAGCGGTATATTGCTCCCCTTTGAACGATGGCAATGAAACATTCAGTGTTTCACCGCTTATTTTGCTCGACCAACCGGCAAAGTAGCGCAAGTATTCAGTAGAAGTACCCACCTCCAGCATACGTGATAACTGAATGGTTTTTCCTGAACACAGACTTTCAAGCTGGGCAAGTTCTTCACTATGTTTTTGCAGTAAATCTGCCAATCTAATCAGGCAGTTGCCACGCTCCATAGGAGAAGTTTGTGCCCATGAACCATGAAAAGCCGTTGATGCCGCTTCCATAGCGGCATTAACTTCTGCCTGACTTCCCCGGCTGACGGTAGCAATCACCTCATTAGATGCCGGGTTGACGACCGAAAAGGTTTTTCCTTTCTGACCACGAACAGCTTGTCCATTGATATAATGGCCATGAGAACGTTGCAAAAAAACTGTAACGGACTCTAGCAAAGTGATTTCACTCATTATATTTCCCTCTTGTCAGTCTGAAACCTGAGCATTGACACATGCCATATAGTGTTTAACGAAGCGTTCACTGGTGATTTCCCACAAGACTTCAGTGCCTTTCACTGCAAACCATGAGTCACCTTCATGGTATTCAACCATAACCCCCGTTTTGACATCCGTCAGTTTCACTGAGCCTTCATAAACTGTTGCCATTTCATCAAAGGGATAAACCATCTTAAATTTCCCTTTGGTACAGGCAAAAATACCGCAAGTCAGGTTATCCGTTGGCTCTCCGTGTATCATTGCACTGCTTGCCTGTGGATCGCCTTCTACAACAATAGAGCCAAGATGGGTGACACTACCAATCGGCATTAGTTCAGGAAGTGCTTTATCTAACAATAACGGCTTTATCATGACTTTTACCTTTCAGAATTTATTGTGCAAAAAAGTTCATGTGCAAAAGATAGTGAAAATCGAAAAATCAATAACACTAACGGCGCCCTTTCCAATAGCCTGACACTTGATGCCAAATCTTTCCGGTAGAAAGAATCAAATGCCTCAATTTATCTTTGCCGATAATATTAGAATGGGGGATAGAGCTTAGCAGTGAATAGCGCTCAGAGCCTTCACTCATACCTTCTGCCAGTATCTTGCAGATAATATGACTTGGCGTCACACCAAAACCGGAATAACCTTGGACGTAGAACACATTGTTATGTTTTGGCAAGGAACCTATTTGCGGGAAAAGATTGGCGCTACAATTCATAGGTCCACCCCATGCTAATTCAATTTTCACATCTTTCAGGTAGGGATAAACATCCAGCATCCACTTGCGATTCCATTCTTTTAAATCCGAAGGAATATATTCGAAATATCTTGTCGCACTACCAAATAGCAATCGGTTCTCTTTGGTGACCCGGTAATAGTTGATAACAGGGTTGATATCACTATATGCTCCACGGATCGGGCTGATTTTTTCTATCAGTTCATCTGAGAGTTCTTCTGTCATTAACTGGAATGCGTAAGTATTAATCGTTTTTTTGTAAATGGTTGGTTCAAGACCATTCAGAAAAGCATTGCACGCCCATAGCATTTTGTTTGCCCGCACAGAGCCCATTGCTGTATGAACGGTAACCCTTGGGCCATATTCCACACTCAAAACCTGGCTATTTTCAAAAATTTTGACACCATACTCTGTGACCGCTTTGGCTTCGCCCAACAATAGGTTCAATGAATGAACATGCCCTCCGCCCATATGTTTCAATGCAGAAGTGTAAAGATTTGAACCAATGACTTTCTTAACTTCTGAACCAGTATAAAGTTCAATCTCTTCATCAGGACTAGCTTCCCGAAATCCTTTCATCCAGCCACGCAGTGTCCTCTCTTGTCGGGAGTTACACCCCAGGTAACTATAACCCTGGCAGAAATCCGCCTTAATATCATATTTGGCGATCCGGTCACGAATAATTCCAGTCCCCATGTTGCTGATTTTAAATATTGTCTCCAGACCTTTCTTACCGACATGGTGTTTAATCCGATCCAAATCATGACCAATGCCAGTCATAACTTGCCCGCCATTGCGCCCCGTTCCACCATATCCCAGAGTCATTCCTTCCAAAATCGCGATATTGGTAATGCCTTTTTCTGCCAGTTCCAGCGCTGTGTTTATACCAGAAAATCCACCACCAATGATAACGACATCGACATCCAGATCTTCTGCCAATGTAGGGAAGCGAAGGTCATATTTTTTGGTTGCTGCATAGTATGTTAATGAATCGATCTGATTGTTCATATTACACCCCGTGAGCATCAGTCCTTTCCCTGATATGCCTGCCAACAGTTTTCTATTCAGGGACGCGTATCGCATTTATTTAAAATCGTTTATTCAAGTAATATTTGTTATTCAATTGAATAACAAAAGGATACGAAAATAAATTATTAATCAGTTAATAAAAATAAGAAAATCTCATCCAAAAACATTTACCCTACATATGAATCACATGCATTAGGAATGCTCAAATTATTTGTTATTAGTGTGTTAATTAAATCACAATAATTAAAGTTATTATTAATAAGTTATGATTTTTATCATGTTATTTTGTGATGGTCGGTAGAAGAATTTTTACTGATGGTGAATTATTCTTGATATGTATATTTGAGTACCGTAATTTTTAGGCACCGTAAAAGGAATAAATATGCTTCCTAAGAAAATTATCCTCGATTGTGATCCTGGTCACGATGATGCCATTGCCATGCTGCTTGCCCATGGAAACCCCGATATCGAACTCTTAGCTGTGACGACCGTTGTTGGTAACCAAACCTTAGATAAAGTTACCCGTAATGCGCTTTCCATTGCCCATATCGCTAACATCCACAATGTTCCGTTTGCTGCGGGATGCCATCGCCCACTGGTAAGAGAGATCAAAACTGCACCTGACATTCATGGTGAAACCGGTCTGGATGGCACTGAATTACCTGATCCTGTAATAAAATTGGATCCCCGACATGCAGTTGATTTGATCATTGATATCATCATGGAACATCCGCCTAAAAGCGTGACGTTAGTTCCAACGGCGGGTTTGACTAATATCGCCCTTGCTGCCCGAAAAGCGCCCCACATTGTTGAAAGAATAAAAGAAGTCGTATTAATGGGAGGTGGTTACCATATAGGTAACAGAAGCGCTGTTGCTGAATTTAATATCTTAATCGACCCTGAAGCTGCTCACATTGTTTTTAATGAAAAATGGCCACTAACAATGGTCGGATTAGATCTTACCCATCAAGCTCAGGCAACCCCAGAAGTGATTGAGGCAATCGCCCGGATAAAAACACGTTCAGCTCAGTTCGTATTGGATGCACTGGAGTTTTATGGAGAAAGTTATCGGATATGGCAAGGCTTCAAGTATCCTCCAGTCCATGATCCCTGTGCAGTTGCTTATGTCATTGATCCTACGGTTATGACTACTCAAAAAGTCCCCGTAAATATCGAGATGACAGGAGCTTTAACGACAGGTATGACAGTCGCTGACTTCCGCGCACCTCCCCCAGAAGACTGTCATACTCAAGTCGCCGTAAAGCTGGATCAAAACAAGTTTTGGCAGATGATCATTGATGCCCTAAACAATATTGGGGAGACAGCGCTCTGATAACATCATGCACTATATTCAATATCACCTTTGGGCATACCATTCACGAAGCCCAAAGGTGGTTTTACGCCACAGAGTTTAGACAGTCTCTTCTCATGACTAATGAGATAATTTGTAGAAATTTTAATTAGGAGTGACGGAAGTCTCAAAACTGAACAGTTCATTCAACTCAATTTGCAATCCATTCGCAATGACATAAATAATTTCTAGGGTAGGATTTCTGACACCACGTTCAATGCCGCTGACATAAGTTCGATCCAAGCCACATTTATCGGCAAAAGCCTCCTGCGACATCCCAGCTTCCTTTCTGAGATATCTAATTCTTTGTCCAAAAACGGATTTGATGTTGTTCGATGTTTTCATCCGATAAGTATCGATTCATGTTACTTATCCGACCACGGACTATGAGTCACATTTAAATCTTAGTTATGTTATTATATGTGACTCATAGCCTACAATTAATTCATTTCTTTTTAATTGAAAAATGACAGGTAACAGGAGAACTTAAGAATGGAAAATAAAGATTGGCATTCCGCTGATATCATCGCTGAATTGAAAAAAAGAGGCACAACATTATCAGAAGTATCACGTACTGCCGGGTTAGCATCATCAACACTTGCCAATGCTCTACAACGCCACTGGCCAAAAGGAGAACGTCTTATCGCAGCCGCATTAGGACTTACACCGGAAGAGATATGGCCTTCTCGTTATGAGAAAAAATAAGCAAAGATGAGACCCAGCATTATGCTGGGTTCATTGACAAATCATCAAACCTTACTGACAATCAACTGGTAAGTTTCAGGCCAATAATACCAACAATAATCAGGACAAGACTCAATATCCGGGCAAAATTCGCAGATTCCCCCAATACCATGATACCGAAGATCGCAGTACCTACAGCCCCAACTCCTGTCCATACTGCATAGGCAGTTCCTGCTGGTAAGTTTTTCATGGCATAAGCCAGTAATCCTACACTGACACTCATCGCACTGATAGTGATTAGACTCGGAACTAAGCGAGAAAAACCCTGAGTGTATTTCAGTCCCACAGCCCACACAACTTCAAGTAAACCCGCGATGAGAAGTATCAACCAAGACATGCCTTTTCACCTTATCTCTAATGGAAAATTATCCAATGAAAAGCGGGGCCGTCCCCAATCAGATGGCGTTTATCCAGGTCGTCCCAGATAACGATTAGAAATGCAACAGAATTATAACTATCAGATCAGAGAGTCGCAACGTGTAACAAAATCGAGTACAACAAAAAACCGCAACCTCTAGACGAAGAGGCTACGGTTTTTTTAAAATAACGATACGCGATTATTTAACGCGGGAAACGTATTCGTTAGAACGGGTATCAACTTTAATGACTTCACCAATCTGTACAAACAGAGGTACTTTCACTACCGCGCCAGTACTCAGAGTAGCGGGTTTACCACCAGTACCTGCGGTATCACCTTTCAGGCCCGGATCAGTGTCAACAATTTCCAGTTCAACAAAGTTTGGTGGAGTAACAGCGATAGGACGGCCATCCCACAGAGTCAGAATACATTCTGCCTGATCGATTAGCCATTTAGCATTGTCACCAACGGCTTTCGCATCCGCAGCTAACTGCTCGAAAGTTTCGTTGTTCATGAAATGCCAGAATTCACCGTCGTTGTACAGGTAAGTCAGGTTGATATCCATAACATCCGCACTTTCAACAGAGTCTGTTGATTTAAAGGTTTTTTCCAGCAGTTTACCAGAAATCAACTTACGAATACGGACGCGGGCAAATGCCTGCCCTTTACCAGGTTTAACAAATTCACTGTCAAGAATAGCGCACGGCTCGCCATCTAACATGATTTTAAGACCTGAACGGAATTCATTGGTACTATAAGTAGCCATGGAGATCCTCTAATTTTTAACGAAATGGCTTAGCCAAAAATGGCACACATTATAACCCATATTCACTCTGCCAGAGAAGTCTGGCTACAACAACTTACGGATGTTATTACTGATCCCAATGAGTTGTTGCAACTGTTGTCCCTGAGCACGCACGCCATATTAAAAGAAGGCAATGAAGCGCGGCGTCTATTTCCTTTACGTGTGCCAAGAGCATTTGTATCACGAATGAAAAAAGGTGATCCGCGAGATCCCTTATTATTACAGGTTTTGACTGCACGAGAAGAGTTTGATACTCCAACTGGTTTTTCTACTGATCCATTAGATGAACAACATCCAGTGGTTCCCGGATTGCTGCATAAGTATCGCAACCGTGCTTTATTACTGGTCAAAGGAGGCTGCGCGGTAAATTGCCGTTACTGCTTCCGACGCCATTTCCCTTATCAAGATAATAAAGGTAATAAAAACAACTGGCACGCAGCACTTAATTATATTGAACAGCATACTGAACTGAATGAAATTATCTTCTCCGGTGGTGACCCGCTTATGGCGAAAGATCATGAACTGGATTGGCTAATTACTCATCTTGAATCTATCCCGCATATTAAGCGATTACGTATTCATACCCGCTTACCTGTCGTCATCCCCGACAGGATCACTCTTTCATTATGCAATCGCCTGGCACAATCAGATTTGCAAGTGGTTATGGTAACTCATATTAACCATGCAAACGAAATTGATGATACTTTTCGCAATAGCATGATGCGATTGAAACAAGCAGGAGTAACGCTATTGAACCAGAGCGTCATATTGCGTGATGTAAATGACAATGCCGATACTCTGGCAGAGTTAAGTAATGCGTTATTTGATGCGGGTATTTTACCTTACTATATCCATGTGCTGGATAAAGTTCAGGGGGCTGCACATTTTCTTGTCACAGATGAAGAAGCAAAATCCATTATGAGAGAGTTACTGTCTAAAGTCTCCGGCTATTTGGTTCCGCGTCTGACAAGGGAAATAGGAGGAGAACCGAGTAAAACACCTCTGGATTTAGGCTTAGGGCAGCATTAATTCATCAAGATGATGTTCAGTCATCACTGATTCAACAAACTCACCGTCGAAAATATGTCATAATGGGCAGTGCACAGAAATTCAAACGATCAGGTCAATTATCGTGTTACAAAACGTTTTTCTGGACATTGCCCAAATTGCATCATGTTCTTTTGTTGTGCCTTCTTACTGATACCTAAGAACATTTATAGACTTGTCCAACCATTTTGCTATCAAGAGGAACAAAGCTACCCAACAAATTTTCTGATGGGCTATTTGCACCATAAATAACATTTCCCCCCATTGCAGCCGCTTTATTACGTAAATCATTAGCTGCACCACGCATAGAGCTGCTCTCATTACCAACACCATTGAACCAGTTGCTCTGAGTACCCGTCACTTCACCTAACCGCTGACATTCACTACCCGGCTGAGTATCCACAAAACGTACATTAGAGCCAGCGGAAGTTAATTGATTATTCGTTGTGCAACCAGCCAGCAGCAGTACTGACATTCCGAGCAAAATTTTAATTCGCATTTCTTCCCTCATCGGTTATTGGAACTTATACCACAATGATAAATATAACCTTTTGTATTTAATTAAAAGCAAAAAGTAAAAAGGCGAGTAGATATTTTCTGCTCGCCTTCAAACTTTTATACTAATGGACAGGTAATTCCATTATCAGGATGAACAGCACTACATCATACCGCCCATGCCACCCATACCGCCCATGCCACCAGCTGCGCCTAAGTCAGCTTTGTCATCTTTTGGCAGATCAGTGATCATCGCTTCAGTCGTGATCATCAGACCAGCAATAGAAGCTGCGAATTGCAGTGCAGAACGTGTTACTTTAGTTGGATCCAAAATACCCATTTCGATCATGTCGCCGTACTGTTCAGTTGCAGCGTTATAACCGTGGTTACCCTGACCTGCTTTCACGTTGTTCACAACAACAGATGACTCTTCACCCGCGTTGTCTACGATCTGACGCATTGGCGCTTCCATTGCACGCAGTGCAACACGGATACCTACGTTCTGATCTTCGTTGTCTCCAACCAGATCTGCAATAGCTGCCGCTGCGCGAACCAGAGCAACACCACCACCAGCAACAACACCTTCTTCTACTGCTGCACGAGTTGCATGCAGAGCATCATCAACACGTGCGCGTTTTTCTTTCATTTCAACTTCAGTTGCTGCACCAACTTTGATCACAGCAACACCGCCTGCCAGTTTCGCTACGCGCTCCTGCAGTTTTTCACGGTCATAGTCAGAAGTTGACTCTTCGATTTGTTGACGGATTTGGCCAACGCGCGCTTCAATTGCACTTGCTTCACCTACGCCATCAATGATAGTAGTCGTGTCTTTGCTGATAACGATACGTTTTGCCTGACCCAAATCTTCCAGAGTTGCTTTTTCCAGCTCCAGACCGATCTCTTCAGAAATCACAGTACCATTAGTCAGAATAGCGATATCCTGTAGCATTGCTTTACGGCGATCACCGAAACCTGGTGCTTTAACCGCTGCAACTTTTACGATACCACGCATGTTGTTTACAACCAGAGTAGCCAGTGCTTCGCCTTCAACATCTTCAGCGATGATAACCAGAGGCTTGCTCGCCTTAGCTACGCCTTCCAGAACTGGCAACAGTTCACGGATGTTGGAAACTTTTTTGTCTACCAACAGGATGTATGGGTTTTCCAGCTCAACAGAACCTGCTTCAGGTTTGTTGATGAAATAAGGAGAAAGGTAACCACGATCGAACTGCATACCTTCAACAACGTCCAGCTCGTCTTCCAGACCAGTACCTTCTTCAACGGTGATTACACCTTCTTTACCGACTTTATCCATCGCTTCTGCGATCAGTTTACCTACGGTTTCGTCGGAGTTTGCAGAGATTGTACCAACCTGTGCAATGGAAGTGGAATCAGAGCAAGGTACGGACAGTTTCTTCAACTCTTCAACCGCAGAAATTACTGCTTTATCGATACCGCGTTTCAGATCCATTGGGTTCATACCAGCAGCAACTGCTTTCAGACCTTCGGTGACGATCGCTTGAGCCAGTACAGTTGCAGTGGTTGTACCGTCGCCCGCTGCATCATTAGCTTTAGAGGCAACTTCTTTAACCATCTGTGCACCCATGTTCTCGAATTTGTCTTCCAATTCGATTTCACGTGCTACAGAAACACCATCTTTAGTAATTACAGGTGCGCCAAAAGATTTATCCAAAACAACATTACGGCCTTTAGGACCCAAAGTCACTTTAACTGCATCAGCCAATACATTCACACCACGCAACATTTTGCTGCGAGCATCATTACCAAATTTTACGTCTTTAGCTGCCATTGTGTCTTTCCTTTAAATTCGTTCAATTAAGAAGATCTAAGCGTAGTTTTTTCAATTACGCTTCAACAATTGCCAGAATATCGCTTTCAGACATGATCAACACTTCTTCGTTATCGATCTTCTCTGTTTTAACACCATAACCTTCGTTAAAAATAACGATATCACCCACTTTAACATCCAGCGCTTTCACATCGCCGCTTTCCAGGATGCGACCATTGCCAACAGCCAGAACTTCACCACGGGTAGATTTGCCCGCAGCAGAACCAGTCAGAACGATTCCGCCGGCAGATTTTGATTCAACTTCTTGACGTTTGACAATAACGCGGTCATGTAATGGACGAATTTTCATTGATAGATCTCCTATAAATAAAGTCCATATCAGGTAAGAGAATTGATACCAGAACCCAATAGAACCAGTACCATGAAGCTACAAATTGGGGCATATAAGCAGTACTTCAAGGGGGGATAGCAAAAAATATTTCACTTTTTTATTACCCTCTGAAATTTCAGACAACACAAGCCAAAATTATTTCTTGTTGTAACTATCATCATGGTGTTTTTGGTCATCATGTTTTTGATCATCACGAGTAATAGTATAGGAGGCATCATCTTGCTTACGCTGATACTCTCCTTCAAATGTTTGCCCGCGACCATTATCCTGACCATTTCCTCTACGGACATTCGTGCGGTACAAGGTAATATGTGGCAGTAATTTTGCTGTCAGTAATTTTTGCACGGGAGACAGCAACAACAATAACCCAAGAAAATCGGTAAAAAAGCCGGGGAGCATTAACAGGAATCCGGCTATCACTAAAGAAACACTTTTAACGGCTTCTGCCGCTGGGCTTTCTCCGGCAGCAATTTTCTGCTGCATTGTCATAAAATTTTTGATTCCCTGATTACGGACAAGGGAAACACCAACACAAGAAGTCAGAACCACCAATAACAGGGTTAGCAAGACCCCGACTTCAGAAGCAATGCGGACGAACAGAACTGATTCTATATAAACCAACAGGCATATCAGGATAAGAGGGAGCCAGCGCACGTTGTTCTCCTTTAATTGAGGCATAGTTTAGTTGAGGTATAGTTTAATTGAGACATAGTTGAGGCAACCTAAAAGATGAAGGGAATAAATTGGCATTTTCATCCGATTATAAATACAGTCTTCTTCCTTATGACCATGTTCATTAATAATAACTCTCCAGATGATACGTCCAGATAACATAGTGTGGGGATAACAATAACGGTTTTCAATACTTGTCCCGCTTGACTTTTAAGCTGAGTAACCGTGACCTTAATCACACATATGCCATTTCATTAAATAAAATCGTACTATAAAGTGATCCAGGTTCAAGGCATTTCTAACAAATCCAAATATGATCGCGCCAGCAATTTAGTGGTAATTAGTTAATATCACAGCAATTGCTATCGGCAACATTATCTCAACAAACACATAACAAACAGTAAAAACGTATCCAATCTTAAGAAGGTTCTCATGTCAAACAACATTCGTATCGAAGAAGACCTGCTAGGTAAACGTGAAGTCCCTGCTGAAGCCTATTACGGTATTCACACTCTACGTGCGATTGAAAACTTCTATATCAGCGACCGCTCCATCAACGACGTACCTGAATTCATCCGTGGCATGGTAATGGTGAAAAAAGCGGCAGCGCTGGCAAACAAAGAGCTCCATACTATTCCCGGCAAAGTTGCAGATATCATTGTCAAAGCCTGTGACGAGCTGCTCAACACTGGTAAATGTATGGATCAGTTCCCGGTTGACGTTTTTCAGGGCGGTGCAGGCACCTCACTAAACATGAATACGAATGAGGTATTGGCAAATATCGGTCTTGAACTGATGGGGCATCAGAAAGGTGAATATGAGTACCTGAACCCTAATGATCATCTGAACAGAAGCCAGTCAACCAACGATGCTTATCCTACTGGTTTCCGTATTGCTGTCTACAACTCAATCATGCAGTTGATCGATTCTATTGAATTATTAAAAGCAGGCTTCGACAAAAAAGGTATTGAGTTCGATGACATTCTGAAAATGGGCCGTACTCAGCTACAAGACGCTGTGCCGATGACTTTGGGTCAAGAGTTCCGTGCTTTCTCTATTTTATTGAAAGAAGAGACTAAAAATATCACCCGCACAGCGGAATTGCTATTGGAAGTCAACCTCGGAGCAACGGCTATCGGTACTGGTCTGAATACAGCCCCCGGCTACCAGAAACTGGCTGTGGAAAAATTGGCAGAAGTCACTGGTCTGCCTTGTGTACCCGCAGAAGACCTGATTGAAGCAACTTCCGATTGTGGTGCTTATGTCATGGTTCATGGAGCACTGAAGCGTCTGGCAGTAAAAATGTCCAAAATTTGTAACGATCTGCGTCTACTCTCTTCCGGCCCACGCGCTGGTCTGAACGAAATCAACCTGCCAGAATTGCAGGCAGGCTCTTCCATTATGCCAGCCAAAGTGAACCCAGTGGTTCCAGAAGTTGTTAACCAGGTTTGTTTCAAGGTTATTGGCAACGATACCTGCATTACCATGGCCGCAGAAGCAGGTCAATTGCAATTGAACGTGATGGAACCAGCCATTGGTCAGGCAATGTTTGAATCCATTACGATTCTAAGCAATGCATGCCGCAATCTGGTTGAAAAATGTGTTAATGGTATTACAGCCAATAAAGATGTATGCGAAGGCTTTGTCTTTAACTCTATCGGTATCGTAACCTATCTGAATCCATTCATCGGTCACCATAATGGTGATATCGTAGGTAAGATCTGTGCAGAAACAGGTAAAAGTGTTCGGGAAGTCGTTCTGGAGCGAGGGCTACTGACAGAAGCACAATTAGATGATATTTTCTCTGTTGAGAACCTAAAACATCCGACTTATAAAGCAAAACGTTTTGATAACTAATTAAATGATTATAATAACGAGTTCGTCTTAATTTTTAAGGCACGCTATTCCAACCGGAAGCGTGCCTTTTTAATTGGCAGCAAACACAAATTATTAACCATAGATTTTCATAAAATCAAATAAATGAAGGAGTATGCAACATGTTAGCCGTAGAATTGGTTATTGTTCTGCTGGCCATTTTTCTGGGGGCAAGATTAGGGGGAATAGGCATTGGTTTTGCAGGTGGGATTGGCGTTTTGATCCTTGCCGCCATTGGCGTCAAACCAGGCAGCATTCCATTCGATGTTATCTCAATTATTATGGCTGTTATTGCTGCAATATCAGCTATGCAAGTGGCTGGAGGACTAGATTATCTCGTCCAACAAACCGAAAAATTACTGCGCAGGAATCCAAAGTACATCACTATCCTTGCACCTATCGTCACTTACTTTCTGACTTTATTTGCGGGTACGGGAAATATTTCACTGGCAACATTACCTGTTATTGCAGAGGTCGCTAAAGAACAAGGCATCAAACCATGCCGCCCACTCTCAACCGCTGTTGTCTCTGCCCAAATAGGGATCACCGCTTCTCCGATTTCTGCGGCAGTAGTTTATATGGCCTCAATGATGGAAGAACAAGGTGTCAGTTATATTCATTTGCTCATGATACTGCTGCCAGCTACGTTTTTTGCCATCGTATTAATGTCATTCATTGTTTCATGGCTTTTCGATTCCAAACTGGCCAATGACCCTATCTATCAAAAACGCCTTACTGCTGGCTTAGTAGAAATGCGGGGCTCTGCTCAGTTCCAAATTAAACCTAGGGCAAAACTGTCTGTTTTGCTGTTTTTGTTAGGCGTTACTGGCGTCATTATCTACGCAGTTATCAATAGCCCTAGTGTGGGGTTGATTGAAAAACCGCTGATGAACACCACCAGTGCGATTCTGATTATTATGTTAAGTGTCGCAACCATTATCACCGTTATCTGCTCCACCAATACTGACGCCATACTGAACTCAAGTACTTTTAAAGCAGGAATGAGTGCTTGTATCTGTATTCTGGGAGTCGCATGGCTAGGGGATACTTTTGTTCAGGCCAATCTTGCTTGGATCAAAGGAACTGCGGGTAATCTGATTCATGCACAACCGTGGTTATTAGCTGTTATTTTCTTCTTTTGCTCTGCCTTACTTTATTCACAAGCAGTTACAGCCAAGGCATTGATGCCTATGGCATTGGCTTTACATGTCACACCATTGACTGCAATTGCTTCGTTCTCTGCGGTTTCCGGTCTATTCATTCTGCCAACCTATCCGACACTGGTTGCAGCAGTGCAAATGGATGATACCGGAACCACCCGGATTGGACGCTTCGTTTTCAATCACCCGTTCTTTATTCCGGGAACAATTGCTGTTGGATTAGCTGTAGCATTCGGTTTCCTATTTGGAGACATGGTCCTGTAATTTTCACACCTTGCTTAGTGTCAGCTCAGGGGCTTAAAAAGCCCCTGAATATTTTCTTTCTCATATTTACTACCAATAAACTTTCCTGAAAAAAACACCGCACTGTTTTAATATTAGGCAAGCAGCCTTTTGCCGTGGATCTCATCGGTAATAGCACTGATTTTGGTAACAGTACTGATTCTGGTAAATTTTCCCCATCAACCCTATAAAAAACAGGCAGGCAAAAGATATCTTATGATGAAACGTATTCTCATATTGTTTCTACTATTCAGTGCATTAGCTGCTTCTCCCATGATAGCTAACGCACTGTTTGAGCGCCCCGGACAGACTTCATATCTTCCCGTTGAACAAGCATTCATGTTTGATTTTCAGCAGAAAGGGACCCAACTCACACTGAGCTGGGACATTAAACCCGGTTATTACCTCTATAGAAAACAGTTCATCATCACACCAAACCAACAAGCTACCTTAGGTCATATCGATTTTTCCAAGGCGACAGCTCATGAGGATGAGTTTTTTGGCAAAACCGAGGTCTATTTCCAATCAGCACATATTTACATCCCCATTCTTGCTGCAACAAATGACTCTACTCTTCAGGTCTCTTATCAAGGCTGTGCAGAAGCGGGATATTGCTATCCCCCGGAAACACTTACCGTACCACTGCGTGCTGTCATTGCTTCCTCTTCACCAAATGTTTCTTTGAATGAACCTCTACTATACAAAGAAATACTCCCCAAAACTCATGAAGTTCCCTTTTCACCGTTATGGGCGTTATTGATTGGTATTGGTATCGCATTTACGCCTTGCATTCTGCCTATGTACCCGCTGATTTCCAGCATTATTCTGGGGCAACAGAGACCCGAAAGCCTGAAACGTATTTTCTGGCTGGCGATGAGTTATGTGCAAGGAATGGCTATTACTTATACTGTATTGGGGTTTATCGTCGCTACGGCAGGTTTACAATTTCAGGCCGCGTTACAAAATCCTTATATTCTGATAGGGCTATCTGTACTGTTTATTCTACTGGCGTTATCGATGTTTGGGACGTATTCACTACAACTCCCTTCTTCTGTTCAAACACGTCTGGTGAACTGGAGTAACCAGCAGAAAAGTGGCTCCTATTTGGGGGTATTTATTATGGGAATGCTGGCAGGATTGATTGCCTCTCCCTGTACAACCGCCCCACTTAGCGCCATCTTACTTTACATTGCCCAAAGTGGTAACACCGTGCTTGGTGGCCTGACACTTTACCTTTATGCACTGGGAATGGGGTTACCACTCATCGCTGTTACTTTATTTGGCCACAAATTCTTACCCCGCAGCGGCCCATGGATGCAATACGTTAAAGAAGCATTCGGCTTTATTATTCTTGCACTACCAATTTTTTTACTGGAAAGGGTCTTCGGTGAAACCTGGGGAATAAGATTGTGGAGCATGTTGGGTGTAGCTTTCTTCAGTTGGGCTTTTGTGTTAACACTCAACAATAAAAATGGTTGGTTACGTACCCTACAACTCATTCTACTAACACTGGCTTTAATCTCGTCACGCCCCTTGCAGGATTGGGTATGGGGAACTCAGGCTACAGCACAACAACAAGCATCTTTAAAATTTCAACAAGTCAGCGATTGGCAGGAATTGAGCCAAATTCTGGCTGAAAACCGCCATAAACCGATAATGTTGGATCTGTACGCAGATTGGTGTGTGGCCTGCAAAGAGTTCGAGAAATATACCTTCAGCGCCCCACAGGTGCAAAAACAGTTAAACAACTTCCTTCTGTTACAGGCTAATGTCACAGAAAATAGCCCCAATCAGAAAGAATTGTTGCAAAAATTGAAAGTACTTGGGCTTCCCACTATTTTGTTTTTTGACTCTCAGGGAAAAGAACTATCCGATTCACGGGTTAATGGATTTATGGATGCAGAACGTTTCAACCGCCATTTACAACATCTATACCCAATAGACTCCCAATCGGGATCAACAAGATGAAGAGTAAACAGAAATCATTTAAAAGGAGAACCGCTGTGCAACGTGAATATGTGCTTAGTCATAGTCTGAACTTACTTGAGCAACATGGTCTGTCAGCAACATTGGAGACACTTTTAACTCCCCTCAATATTGATATTAACCACATAAAACATTTCTGGCCTGATCGTGAGGCCCTGTTCTACGATTGTCTACGCTATCATAGTCAACAAATTGAAGCCTGGCAGCGCCACATCTTGCTGGATGAAACCTTAAGCCCGGAGCAAAAATTATTGGCCCGCTATGATACACTAAAGGAAAAGGTACGAGAGCAGCGCTATCCCGGCTGTTTATTCATTGCAGCTTGTGGTGCTTTTCCTGATACTGACCATCCGATTCACCAACTGGCTGAGTTACAAAAACAGAATTCTTTTCACTATACGATCGGATTATTACAACAAATTGGTATCGAAGATAGTGAACAGGTTGCCAAACAGATGGAACTTATCCTTGAAGGCTGTCTCAGCAAGCTATTGGTGAAAAGAGAACTTGAGGTTGTGATTACGGCAAAACTACTGGCTCAGGATATTCTGATCATTGCTAATTGCCGGAAAAACGGTGCTTTGAGCTGATAAAAAGCAGCCAAAGCTGAATAATCACACCAGAACAGTATAAAAATACATCCAATAACTATTTTTCACGTTTTTTTCGTAGAAAGTCGTTGACGGATTGGAGCTAATACGGTTTAATGCGTCCCCGTTAGCCCGGATAGCTCAGTCGGTAGAGCAGGGGATTGAAAATCCCCGTGTCGGTGGTTCGATTCCGCCTCCGGGCACCAAGATTTTAAAGCTAATTTGTTGAATACTATCAGGTAATTAACAAATAAGTTAAAATTTAGGGCTGTTAATTCAATGTTAAACAATTGATCGCACTCGTCTGCATACTCAATGTTTAAGAAAGCCGTAAATAAAGAATACAGGGTGCCTGCATTTGCAAGCACTCTTTTTTTTCATTTAAGGTAATGATTTCAGTAATTGATTCTGATGTCAAGTAAGGGAAAAACTTTACGGGATGCCAGATCGGTATTAGCCATTTTTCATACCATCGATATTGATGCAGGGCCGTTCACTAAGACCTCCACCTCCTAATCCTGTCTGAGACCTGCCCTGTCTTTTTTTACCTGATATTCTTACACCGAAATATCCAGATATATCGCCAGTTCATTCTCCAGCGTTTTACCCGCAATTTCCATATCGATATCAATATATTCCAGGGTGGTTGCCAGACTACGATGGCCCAGCAAACACCTGACCAGCTGCAAATTACGATCCGGTGCTTTCATCAGCTCTGTCGCCAGTGTATGACGAAAACGGTGAGGGGAAACGGCAAAACCACACTCTTTCGACAACCGGTTAAAGAAAGAACGGATATGCTGCCTTTCTTTATCCTGATCATACCGGTAACGGCTCATCCGTCCATGAGCGTGCAAATCCAGACGACTTAAATCAAACAGCGGATCATCGTCTTTCGCCCCGCAGGCTTTTGTCTGTTCAACCAGTTTCGCCAAACGGGGTTTAAGCTGCCGGATCATCGGTATCCGCCATTCACTGTGGTTTTTACTGCCCTCGACACGCAGAACAATATAATTGCTGTCCAGATTGATATCCCGCAACCGCAGGTGCAATAGCTGATTCTGGCGCATCCCCGTTAACCGGAACGTATCCAGTACCGTCAGCCAATATCCGGTCGGGTACAACGCACAGCGCCCTCCCCGGGGAGTCACCTGCATACGCTCCTCTTCCTCATACTGTCCCATCAGCAGATAGAGGCGGGTTATCTGGGATTTACTCAGGATTTTCTTTGTCTTCTTCTCTTTTTTCACTGCCGCCTCGTTAAACGGGTTTTCAGTGAGTGGCAGCAGTTTTCTTTCCATCACGAAATTAAAAATCGCCCGCAGGTGCGCCACCTTATTGTTCCAGGTGTAGCTCGACTGTTTTTTCTCAGTCAGAAGATGACGCCGCCACCGCAGTACATCGCGGTGAGTCACCTGTTCCGGCAACACCGTATCCCCCATAAACCCGATAAAAACCCGGGTCACCTTGCGATAACTCCACTCCGTAGCCGGTCGCAGCATATGCGAGAAAAAATATTCTTCCAGTAATTCATCCCAACCCATTTTTTCCTCATTATTGAACATTATAGTTTCCTTAGTGTGTCAAGTTGTGTCCCGGTATAGCCACGTCCCGTTAATAAACTGAAAATTAATTAACACGTTGAATTATTTTATTTTTCATATCATGACCTTTTGTACATTGCAGAAACAAGGCATTCTGACGCTGATACAGGGCGTTTGAACAATTTCAAATCGTTATTGTTATCATTTGTATTATTTCCCATCAGAATTTCACTCCGGTGTCTGAAACAAGGACAGTAATGTCCGGGTATCATCGCGAGTGTCGGGTGCCGGGACGGTTATTGGTGTGACAAGCGGAGTAACCGGAGCGGGTGATGGATGAGCGGTAGTCGTTTTCACTTCAGCAGATTCAACCGGCTTCAGCAACGGCGACTTCACCTGCTCAGCCGCTGACTGAAGCAGTAAATCCGTCAACGGGACAGAAGAAGGAGACCCGCCAAGATGCAACATCAGGCATTGCCACGCACCGGGGACTAAAGACAGCCAGGTGACCGCTTCCTCCGGTAACAAACGGGCAGCCAGCAGCGTTTTATGAGAAACAGACAGCTCAGACAGTGAGGTATGAAACCGGAAGCGGAAACGGCGGGCTGGCACCCATAGCCCCGGCAGCCAGGGGTGTCCATCATCCAGTTCACCTTCCAGTTGCCGCAACAAAGGCAGGTGGTAAAACAACGCCGCCCAGAATACCACGGCCTGCCACAACACGCTCTGCGCGGCCTGTGTTTCCGGCGCCACGCCGGGTGGCAGCATGTGCCCTTTCGCCAGCCGCACGGCACAGGCAGTAAATTGCAGGGTCAGATCAATAAACCCGCCACGATAAGACCAGATGCCCTCTGGTGTGGCTGGAATATGCTGTACACGGGCGCATAATTGCCGGAGCGGTTCCAGATAAAACTGCTGATACAATCCTGTGGGCAGCGCACTGTTTTCCCACAGTTGCCGGAGAGCCTGACAACGTTCTGCGTTTGCCAACAGTGCTTCCGCTGGCTGTGGCCGGAAATATCCCCGATTGTCGCGAAGGGTTTCCGGTTGTTGTCCGGGTGGTTTTGATGGTGTCATCGGCTGGCGGGTAAAATGCGATTTAAAACGTGTAAACATCACTTTTCTCCTTTTCAAGTTTGGCTCAGTGTCGGTGAATCCCACGCTTAAACAAGGAGAAACTCTTTTTGCGAAAATGAAAATTGTTTGTATGACTTACACTTAAGCGTAAAAAAAGCGCCCCAAAAGGCGCCATGAGTCGGAAGCAGAGTCAATGTGAAAAAAGGGTCATGCGGCTTGTTCATAGGCCTATAAACGCTGTGACCAGTTCCCCAGATAATGGGCCGGTGTGTATCGGGTTCGTTTACTGCCGCCATCATACAGAGCATCACCGATAGTGACCGCCGCCGGAATACCGGTCAGGGAAAGCTGGATATACGCCATCACCGCCGCCAGCGGATCGATATCAATCGCAGACACCCACATACTGGACAACGGATCATGTCCCTGCTCTCTTAATACCTCGGCGGCCGCCAGCATCATACAGGCCGCACCACAGCAAGGTTCGTGGAAAGTGACAAACGGCTGGGTCTGCAACAAGTCAGACACCTCATTCAACTGTAATTGTGCCATCACTCTGGCCACACTCCAGGGCGTAAAGAACTGCTGAAGTTCCTTATTGCCCAGTTCCAGCTGCATAAACACACTGCCGAGAAAATCACAGGGTTCTTCCGCCAGTGCCAGCACGGTAGTTGAGAACAGTTCCACAATCCGGTCAATATCTTCCCGTTCGTATTTGTTGATGGTTTTCAGATAGAACTGCTCCAGTTCCTCACTGAAACAGTATTTATTGTGAATGGCGGCCATTGTACAGTTGCAAAAATCCTGAAAAACCCGATAACGGGGACGGTAACGGGCGGTTTGGTTAAACAACGAAATAAAGTCTTTTTGGTAGTCAGGGCGAGAGGCCATAGCGTATTTTCCTGATAAAGAAAAAAAGAAAACACGCCCCGAAAGGAGAATGTGTTTCCCCTTTCGGTTGAAGTAAAGATAAGTGGATACTGCTTTGAACAAAAGTTACTGCCCGACGGCAAGCGCAGGTAATGCCGGTGCCGGTTCGGTTTTGTCTCCGTTAACCAGATACAGTGCCGGACGGTTTTCGTGCCCGGCCTGCCCGTTGTGGCTGTCCACATGCTCACCCTGGTCATAGCAGTCATAGCCTTTGAGGCTTCCTGTCGGGTCGCTGTACCAGTGGCGGATTTCACAGTCAAACACCGATGACAACCCGCCCATCAGTTCCGCTGAGGGCGGTGCCCATGGCGTGTCAAAACGTACCGTCAGACTGCTGACATTGCGACGTTCCCAGCGGACATGATGACCGAACGGCCATTCCAGCCCATAGTGCTCCTCATAGAACTGCGCCGTGGTGGCCATCCCTTTCAGTAAACCACTGTTGCCGTTAATCTCCGTGGCCAGCCGGGTCGGTCGTATCATCAGCATATCGCAGGGCTGGGCGGCCGTCGGGTAAACCGCCAGCTTCTCCCAGCACGCGCCGATATCGAGGCTATCAGACCAGCCCACCACGCCGAACCAGTCGGTATACTGGCGGGTCAGCAGGCGGACGATAATGTCACGCGCTGATGCCGTCACATTCTCCCAGCGCAGCAGGCTTAAGCCCGACTGGCGGTATGCACTGTCAATCCGCTTCATGTTTTCTGTGGTTAGCAACACATTATCCTGCAACAACGCCAGCCATTGCTCAAATGCCAGATTCTGCGCAGTCGGCGCTGCCGTACCCCGTACCAGTTCCGGATAAGGCATATAGTTAAGCGGTTTGGTCGGTTTCAGTATCCCTGCACAGCCAGCCAGAAACAGGCGTAAGCTCTGCAATACAGCCTGACGGTAACGGGGGAATTCTTCCCCACAGACCCATTGCTGCATCACATCGATACAGACGGATTTTCCGGTGACTTCCAGTTGATTGGTGACCCATTCTGCCATGGTTAAGTTCCTCACTTGAATGATAAAAATAAACAGGAGGCACTGACCCATTCGGGGCGCAGTTCCTCCCGATGGGATAGATTGAAAAAAGGGTTACAGTTTGTCTTGCCCGAAGAGCAGGGACGCCAGACCGCTGTCAAAAATGACTATCAGTTCATCGTGGATACCCAGATAAGGTGTACTGCGTGGAATAACCTGCGTGTTCAGCCGGGTTAAATCGTGTTTATCCACCAATTCATTAATGGCTTCCGATGGTAGGACACCACGGGTTATCATTTCCGCCACGGTATCGGTTTCACCTAATGCTGTATCGTTCAGGCTCAGGCCAAAATGCCGTTTCAGCAGCGCGGCGGCAATCATCTGCCAGACCGTTAAACGTAAAGGTGCCATGGTGATACCTCTCCTTCACACGCTGACGGTTGTAGCGTGCCGGAGAATATCCTGCACTTCATGATGCTGCTGATAATCGGGCGACACCACATGCAGCGACAGTAAATTTGCCTCATGCCACAGGACCCGCGCCGCTTCTGCATTCTGCCAGCTCAGTTCAAACGTGGCCGACTGACACAAGCGCCGTTGTTTCTGCGCCAGCGACAGACGTTCTGATGTCACTGTGACCGGCTGTGCCCAGACAATCTCGTCATAAAAGCGGCCACCGAGTACCTTGTTATCTTTGGCGTCATAAATCATGACGGTCAGGGGAAAAAAAGCCCGCCGGCACTGGGTGGAGGGAATTTCCGGTAGCGGCCAGTCCCCCAAAAGATGGATGACTTTCAGCCGCTGTACCGCTTCGGTGACCGAGTCGGTCTCACATACGGTCAGGGTTTCCTCCCGCAGCGATTGAGGCCGTTGGGGATGCTGTATCAGGCCGGTGACCTGTACGGTAAAAATGGCTTCCTGCGAGGCCGGTGTCATGCTTTCCGGCGCAGGTAAAAAAATCGGGTTCATGGTGTGACTCTCCTTGATTTAACGTCAATAAAAGACAACACCCACCCAATACGGGAAGGTGTTGTCGGCTCCCCGGTCAGGCGCTAAAAATGAGAGTTAACAGCCTCATGGGCTGATAACGTCAGTGGTGATTATGGTTGTTATGGATAAGTGACGAACGGATGATTTCTTCTTTGGGCTGTAACGCGAGTACGGCGCGTATCAGTTCGGTTTCCGGATGGTGTAGCGCGTATTCCCGCAGTTCGCAGAACCGGAATGCATCGGCATTCGGCTCATCCAGCTCGGCGATACGGGCAAACACAATCGCGGTAACAGCCAGACCGAACGCATCCGCAGACAGCGTGGCCGTCAATGTCGTCTCCGGCAGATAAACCGAATAGGTTTTTGCCGCGGTGGGTATCATATACGTCAGGGATCCAGACACGTTCCGGCTGCCCCACTGCTCAGGACGATATTCACCACACAACTGTGAGGCGGTATTCGCCAGCAGGAAGCCCAGAAACAGCCGTTCCAGCGGAGTTTTGTCGGGAAACACAACCGACAACGCAAGACTGTCCAGCATCATCAGTTCATGATTTGGCATCACGTTCTCCCTCTAAACCCAACGCCGCCCGGATATATTGCGCCTGAGGATGTTGCAGCGCATATTTACGCAGGGTGTAAATCCGCTCAGCGTATCCGTCCGGCTCCATCAGGGCTGTCAGATAACCCAAGACGTTCAGGGTCACCATCAGCCCAAAGGTATCGGCGGAAACTTTGCCTGTAAAATCCGTCGTCTCCACATTAAAAACAGCGAAATCCGACCGTGCCGGCACGAGATAGGCGATACTGTCTGACACTTTCCGGTACTGCCATCGGTTAAATCGGTCATCATCACAAAGCACCGCAGCGGCTTTATTGAACGGGTGCTCCAGCAGCATCCGCTCCAGCGAACTGGTGTGCGGAAACATGTCAGCAAAAGGGGATAATTCAGCCGCATGCACCGTGGCCGAGGGGATATGTTGTTGCATGGTATTCTCCTGATAAAATAACGGAGAACACCCACCCAATAGGAAATGTGTTCCCCGTTGGGTGACAGGCCGGTTGGCCATCATGGATGTGATTAAGAAACCTTCATCGTCATCAGACTGACGATATCTGCTTCCAAAGGGGCGCAGATGTACCACACTGTCGTGTACTCCCTTGCAGGCTACGGGAGTGTGAGTGTCGCTGCCCGAAGGTGATCCTCACAAGCGACCGGATCATCAATAAGTCTGATTACGCTAACCAATGGAAGCAGTACAATCAAGCGGTAATTCATTTTCTGATACTGAAAATAATGTCAGAAACGTGAAGTTACTCACTTGAATTGATTAGAGTACACTCTACCAACTCCAATTTCAGTGTATAACCAGATGAGCTAACTCGCTTCTGGATAAAAGAGAGTTAGTTGTATCAAATAAAACTCGAACTGAGCGAGATCTAATCAAACAAGTCGGCTTAGTACTACAATCGTAATCGACTCTGTAATCATAAGGCTATCCCGACGACGATAATGACATTGTTGTGCATAGTATTGGTGTCGTCGTCGCCAGTTTGACCAATTTAAAATCTGTTCGACTGCCTCTCCCGTTTTTTTCATCAATTTTGATAACAGGTTACGCAGTTCCGGGATGCTCAGGGCTACCAGCCCCGCCGATGTTTTTCTCCCGTATCCGTAAAACCGCCAGAACCGCATAGCCAACAGCGATAAGGTTATGTGCCGATATCAACTGTGCCATTGCCGCACTTCATAATGATCTAGGCCACATTCCCCCTTCGTTTCCTCAAAACCACTTTCAATTTCCCAGCGACGACCTGCCACCTGAATCAGGGTTTTCAGGTCAGCCAATGCTCTGTGGGCATAGACGATATAATAAGCCCGCTCCTGTTTCTCATCCCGGCCGCACCAAACCAGTAGATAATGACCATAATCCCGTTCTTCCTCATTGAGTTACAAACGCCAAAGCGGCACCCGAACACAGTCGTACCAACGCTCTCCCTTTGTCCACAATCCTGTCGACTCTGGTATACGTAGATCCTTGCCACCACACGCTTTCATTTTTGGAGATCGCCAATACAAACGGTTGATATCGGGATTCCAACCAACACCGCAGGCGACGGTCTTGACCATAAACCGTATCTTCCCGTGATCTACTATTAGGAACAGCTATTTAGTTATATGAGGTGAGTCCTTATATCTCTCTACGTTGTGGGGAGATATAACACGCATCTTGAAGTTGAATTGGTATATTTTAGAAATCGTGATGGAAATGTAAAATAAAACTATTACTTAATAATTAGAGGATTATGAGGATTTAATTTATTTTCTTGGTTTTATTAATTTAATGTTTATATATTGATGTGTATATTTATTATTATACATGTACATTTATGAATGCAAAATGGCTCATGAAGTTGGAGATCATAAAGATCTGTGGAGAACTTTATTTAATTAATATTAAATAATCAATTAAACATACCCGTAAAAAATAAATTGAGTTGCTTAATGATTATTTCATTATAAATATTAAAGATATAAAAATTATATTCGATTCTTTCCAGATAAATGCTCCACAAATTTTTATGCTCTCAAGCTAAGCCTATAAAGGAAGGTAAAGATGCCCATCGAAAGAATAAAAATGCTCAGTTGCGAAGTGTTTTTTGAGAGGTATATGCGTAAGCACCGGCCTGCCATTATCACTGATTTATTTGCAGGGCAACCCTTGGCAAGGGTAAAAACCAAAGCAGATGCCGTCAAGGTCTTCGCTGATATTCAAATACCACTGGACGACAATTATGATAGTGCAATAAAAATTTCTGATATCAGGGATCATTTAGATAGTCGTTTATCACAGCACTATAAAATGCATGAAGAAGATGCAATCCCAAAATATCAAGGTTCCAGAATTTCTTTATCTGATTATTTTCAAGTGATTGAAGGTCGGAAAAACAGGGATATAATTAGGGTAGCTTTTTTAACTGATGAGGCTATGCAGAAATCATTCAAAATACCTGAAGTATGCTTCCCCCAAGCAGGAGAAAGTCAAACCTTGCTCAATCATAACTTCATTGGCGTAAAAGGTAGTTTCTCCAATATTCATTTTGATAAAGATGGCTTGCATGCATTCCTTTATTCAATTATAGGGCGAAAACGATTTATTCTATTCCCTCGAGAATCTACTTCTAAGCTAGCTCCCTTTACTCAATTCAGCAGTTGGTCACTACAAAATTTCAGCGATGAGGATAGAGCTGGATTTTTAGAATATACAGGCGGCGAGGAGATTATATTAAATCCCGGAGAAGCAATATATTTCCCACCTTATGCTTGGCACTATGCCGATTACTTAGATGATTGTTGGAGCTTGAACTTGCGTTTCCGCCGTAAAGATGAAATTACGGATTTACTTAACTGGACGTTCCCCGACTTATATAGCAAAGAGTTAGGTCACTTATTGTTGGACGAGAGAGTAGACGAAAGCACCAAAGCAGACATTCTCTTTAGGCTGGAACAGGCATTTGTAGAGCAGTTTATCAATGGTTCAGAGAAAGCTCTCCATATGAGGCTTTTAGCCAAACAATTGGCCAATGAGTATGGACATGCTGCCAGCAGCTTCCTCTATTCGATTGATTTCGAAGAATATATACCATCACCATTAGCTGAGTGGACAGATTTCGATCATCCCACTCGTCCGAGTTTTTTATAAAAGTATTTATCGTAAAAATGACACGCTAAAGATAAGCGTCTTTTGTCCATACAGCTAAATAATCCAATAATATTAAGGGAGAGAGGTATGTTAAGAAGTTGGCTTTGCTCTTCAGCTTTAAATGGAAAATTAGTTGAAAAATCAGAAAATTACAATGCAGATGTGATTCATTTTGATTTAGAGGATTCAGTTCCTCTTACCCAAAAGGAGGATGCAAGGAACTCTTTGTTGAAACACTACCCAATCGACCACAAATTGCCAGTGGCAATCAGGATCAATAGTCTCGACACTGAAGAAGGATTGAAAGATATCTTGTTTTTGACCGAACGCTCCCTCCAACCTGATATTGTGATTGTGCCAAAGTCCAGCATTGCTCGTGATGTGCCGCTAATAAGCACTTATTTTAAAAACAGCCTGATATTTTCTGTGATTGAAACCATCGATAACTTTTTCGAATTACGTCATCTCAATCACCGGCCTAAAGCTTTAGACGGGGTCATTTTTGGGGCAGCGGACTTTGCCGTTGATATGGACTTAAACCCTCAGACGTTAACTAACGAATTATCTTACATCAAAGCGGAAATCAGTATTTGTGCTAAGAGGCTTGGGCTACATGCTATAGATTCTCCCTGTTTCTCAGTGTATGAACACGATATGTTGCAGTTGGAAATCGAGAAGGCGAAAAAACTCGGATACACAGGGAAAATTGCCTTACACCCGAACCAAGTTTCTACCATAAACAAAGGTTTTTCTATCTGTGAAGAGAGTAAGGCCAAAGCACAGTCGATCGTATCTATGCTCGAGTCGAACAATCAGCGATCTGTGGCTATGGATTCAGAAAAAATGGTTGGACCGCCACATCTCAAGTATAGCAAGAAAATATTGTCCGGGAGAATTCGATAGAGTTGTATTAATCAGGAATAAAATTATATGGAAAACAAACCCCTCAGTATATTGGAGGCCATCGGGCCACAGAGATATCGTGAAAGTCATGGACTCTATTTTGATGACTTCAAAGTTGGGGATGTGTACGAGCACAAACCTGGGCGTACTGTTACTGAAGTTGACAACATATGGCAATCTCTGATCAATATGAATACTCACCCTTTGCACATCGACAATGAGTATGCAAAGAAAACTGAATTTGGTCAGACTTTGGTATCCAGTCTTGTCACTTTTTCCATTATTGGGGGGTTAAGCCTCGCCAGTACTAGTGCCAGAGCGATTGCCAATCTGGGTTGGAAAGAAGTCAAATTGAGTCATCCGGTTTATGTTGGCGACACCTTGTATGCCGAAACGACTATTTTGACCAAACGCGAATCGAATAGTCGTCCGGGCCAAGGGATTGTTACAGTACAAACCCGAGGACTGAATCAGAATGATATTGAAGTGTTGTGTTGGGAACGGAGCTTTTTAATTCCACTACGTCCATGCAAGGATTCATGATGTCTATTCTAAATATTGGTGCCTTCGGTTGGCCTTTGTTGCCGGAGCTGACTGATCTTAAACCATTAATATCTTATTTCAAAGAATCATTTTCTAATGGTAGAGCTGAGGCTGCACGGGTACCGGCAAGATCGATGATTATAAAGCAAAGCCCCTTTTCGGCATTTGGTGCTATGCCAGCATATTGCCCTAACAGTAATTTGTTTATTACAAAAGTAGCCACTTTGGTAGTTAATGGAGAGAAAAAAGGCAATTCGGTAAATGCCATTGTCAATGTTTTTGACGGTACTACAGGAAAACCATTGGCTTTGCTAGACGGTGTCCAGTTGACCAACTTAAAGTGTGCAGCAGTCAGTGCCATGGTGACTGATATTTGCGCGTCCGATGATGCCAATAAAATGGCGTTAATTGGTTGCGGCACTCAAGCTTGGCAACAAGTATTAGCGGTTATGGCTGTCCGTCCGATACGCCAAATACGGTTGTATGGAAGAACTTCCAGCAACACCTTGGCATTTGCAAAGAAAATTGAAGAGAAATTTGGTTCTAATATTAAAGTTCTTATGCCTGCATCTGTAACAGATACTGTAAGTAATGCAGACATTATCTGTACTGCTACAACTTCAAGATTGCCGCTATTTTCTAATGTAGAGCTTACTGACCACGTTCATGTTAATTGCATGGGGGCGCATACATGTGACTCGCGTGAAGTTCCAAATACGCTTTTGCAAAGCGCCCATGTGATTGTGGAGGATCTTGATACTGCAGTGGCTGAAGCGGGAGAGTTGCATCGTGATGCTTTAACATTGACTAAAATGCTGACATTCGACAGAAACAAACTAAAGAACACTGCAACCGTTTTTAGTTCCGTCGGACATGGCTATTTGGATCTATTGGTGACTGCTTATTTATTACAACAATCTCAGAATCCGTAAGAAAGGAAGGTTAAATTGAATTTTTATACCCTGAAACAAATTGTGGAAACGGCGCGACAAGGCTCACCTTTTTACCGCTCACTTTATGAAAATCTCGGTACGGAATACCAGCTTGAAGATTTACCGATCGCTTCTTTCGATAAAGTGATGACAGCGGTACACGATGATTTTTCGGCCTTATTTGCCAGCGAACAACCTTACGGTATGTTCTATACAACCTCTGGTACCACCGGAAAACCCAAAGCAACTTTGTTTGGTCGTGATGAATGGCGCACTGTTAATCGCTTGTTGGCTGAAACACATTGGCGCAATGGCCTATTACAGGAAAAAGATATAATTCTCAATCTATCAGAGCCTGGTAGTGCATCATTTATGGCAGTGCATCATGTTGTAGATATGTTTCCGGGGCGATGTTCGGAAATTCCCTTAGGCTGTGATCGTGATTTCGAAGAAATTATTTCCTTGTATCAACATTTCAATGCCAATGTGATTACTGGTATGAACCCCACGTTTTTGGGGTTGGCTAGCCGTTTATTGGATACTACAGGACCAGATTTGAATATCACACGGCTATTAGGTGGAGGTGAAAATCTCTATGGTAGTCAAATGGTACTGCTTGAAGAAGCGTTTCCGAATGCAACGCTGTACCCGTTTCTTTATGCTACTACCGAGGTTGGCCAAGTAGCGTACAGTAAAGTGCCTACTCGATACAACGAATACATTCCTTTCAAGGAACTGTGTACTATTGAAATCATTGACCCTGAAACTGAAGAAGTTATTAGGGAAACAGGAAAAAAAGGCACTTTGCTGGTTACCAGCCATGTTCGTTTACAAACTCCAGCTATTAGATTGGATACAGGCGATGTGGCTCAGTGGCTGGATGATCCAACGCAACCAGAAGCTCGTTTTTCACTTCAAGGACGCCGGTTTGTATTCGAACATACGTTAGCTGATACTGTAATCAATAAAGATATCGTATTCGGAATTATCGACCAACTAAATACGAAATTGAACATTACTATGTTTAATGTAGAAATAGGTGGAACCTCAACGCAACCTGAATTGAAAGTCCTTGTCTCATTACACCCACAGTCGATGGCCCCGCCAGAATTGAAAGATTTGGTTCTGAGTGCCATGGAAAAAGAGTCTCCTGCGCTTTTCGAAGCCATCCAAACTGGAAAAATTCGTCAAATTATCGTCAATCAAGTGACGCTTTCTCACTTTGAATTAGCAACCAAAAGAAAAACTCGTTTCATTATTGACAATAGATATTAAAACTTTGTTATTCATAATGTTCGAAGTTAAGTATAAATCGTGAGGATATTGACCGGGCTTTATTTTTACCCAAACTGTGGACGGAGGATCGATCCCACTGTTCCAAGCTTAATCATATAAATAATAGGTGATTTTTATGGGGCAATACTCAAATATCGGCAAAATGGTTACTTCCAGTCTGGTTAGTTGGCGGAAAGCCAATGAACATGGTTTGACAGGCATCAGAACTATAGATTACAAGGGTAATAAGCTAATTACGGATGATGGCCATGAGTTTATCAATATGTGCTCTTGCTCTTACCTTGGCTTGAACCGGCATCCGAAAATCATCGATGGTGCAATCCGCGCCCTTGAGCAGGAAGGCACGATGAGTACTTCAGTTTCACGAGCACGGATTGCTCCTAAGTTGATGATCGAAACCGAGCAACTTATGTCCAAGGTATTCGATGCCGAAATCATTTTGACTACTTCTTGTTTTACCGCTTCTGTATCAGTTTTACCTTTGTTGGCTTCAGGGCAAATGACTGAAGGAAAAAAACCTTTGATGATTTTCGACCGAAGCTGCCATTTCTCCATGAATATTCTCAAGCCTAATTGCGGTAATGAAACCGAAGTGGTTACTTGTCCACATAACAGTATCGAATTTATTGAGCAAGCCTGTAAAGAAAACGATACCGTAGCATATGTTTGCGACGGCGCTTATAGCATGGGTGGCAATGCCCCGATTGAAGAACTAATTCGATTACAAAAAGAGTATGGCTTGTTCTTATACATCGATGATTCACACTCCATTTCCGTATACGGCGAACGAGGCGTCGGTCTAGCACGTTCATTTTTTAATAAGTTGAATGATCGAACTGTTATTGTAGGCTCTCTCGCCAAAGCGTTCGGCGCCACAGGCGGAGTGATAATGCTTGGCAGTAATAAATATCGTGAAATGCTCGACTATTGTTCAGGTCCACTGGGGTGGTCACAAATGATTAATGCTCCAGGATTAGGTGCAATCAAAGCTTCTGCACAGATCCATCTGAGCGATGAGTTGCCCAAATTACAGGCACAATTAGGCGAAGCCATGTCACATTTCGATCGTATAATTCCAAGCTCCAATGCTGGTAACGGCCTGCCTATACGAGTTATCGATTTGCCATCGGTAGATGATGCAGTTGAAGCATCAGCTCGCTTGTTCCAAAAAGGCTTTTACTGCTCCGCTGTGTTTTTTCCAATTGTAGCTAAAGATCGGCCTGGAGTCCGGGTTATGGGGCGCGCTAACATGAGCAATGAAGACATTGAATCCTTCTGTAAGGCACTAAAAACGATTTAATTTCTATTGGGTTAACCTCTTAGGCTACATAGATGATGAACGAAAGCAAACAAAGTGCTTTGATGCTATGGCTGCATATGGAAGGCGGGGAGAATGCACTCTTTAACCATTGGCACAATCAAGAACATATTCCTCAGCGTATGGAAATACCGGGATTCTTGTCGAGTCAGCGCTACTATTGTTCACAATCTGGCGAATACCTATGCTATTACCGCCTGCAGAATCAGGGTGTGCTAGAAAGTGAACTGTATCAGAAACAAAACGAAATGGACCCAAGCGATCTTGCTAAAAGGGTGGGCAAACATCTTCGCTTGGAAGAGCGAAAAGTCGCCGATCTGCTTTGGTCCGAAGGCGATGCTACTGGAGGCGCAATGGTTACAGCTCGATTGTCTATCGATGCTTCACAGCTTCCCACTGTAAGTGAATTGCTACATGTTGAGCTAGCCGACTTATTGAAGAACGATGCCATTTGCTCCGCGTGTTTGTATCACGATACCAACGTTAACCAAAGCGGTAATAACCTGATTTTGATGGTGGAGAATGCGAATGGTTGTCAACATGATGACATAACCGAGCTTGTGACCAAGGTTCTTGAAAATCAAAAAGTAGAGTGCGAAATGATTCAGTCTTATCAACTACAATACTTTTTGAGTAAGTAAAGTAATACCTAGTGAGTCACAGTGTGCGCACCACCTACGATATGACCAGAATATTGTTAGCCATCATGGCAAGTCCGTTTTGGCTAAATTACTTTTCATTTAGAGAGCAAGCGTTAGATTTTAGCAACTAAGTTTTCTGTTAGTTGATTAGTCTACTTAACAACACCGATATTCGGTTGTCTCCATATAGCAATGATGTAAAAATTTTAAATGAGGATAGAGTAAATGATCGACTACAATAATTTAATTGAACGAATCACCCTGCCTACTGCAGAGGAATTTGAAAATAGTTATATGAAAACGGTAACGCCAGTGGTTATTACCGATTTATATTCAGGTGAAGAGATCCGAGATATAACCTCCCGTGATAAAGTAATTGAGCATTGGGGGAATATTCGCATCCCTGTCCAAGATGAATATCTAAAGGCCTACGAAGAGCATACAAAAAAAACAGGAACCTTGCGGGATAAAGACTCCACTCTAGAAGACATGGCGACCATGACAATTGCTGAGTACTATCGCTATGTCGATGAAAACCCGAATGAGAAGAAAATGTGTATCGAGTTTTCAACTCCAGATGCTATCCGTAAATACTATTCTGTTCCAGAAATGTGTATCCCTCAGGAAGGAGAAAGCAACAGCATAGTTCAGCAGTGTTTTGTTGGTAACAAGGGCAATGTGGCCAACATTCACTTTGACAAAGCCGGACATCACGGCTTCCTCTTCCAAATTTTTGGCAGAAAACGTTTCATCGTATTTCCTCATTCCGCCGCTAAAAAATTGCTGCCTTTAACCCAAACATCGGGTTGGAAGTTGCAGAACTTTACCGAACAAGATCGCCAGGATTTCTTGCGTTTCACAGGTGGAAAAGAAGTGATTTTAGAGTCAGGTGAGGCCATGTTTGTTCCAGCATACTGTTGGCACTATGCTGACTATATTGAAGATAGCATGGCAGTACGCGTTCGATTCCGCAGACCCAATCACTTTACCGAGCTGTTGAATTTTATGTATCCGGATATGTACACCCAGGGCATCCTTCACAAGATAGCCGATCCAATAAAAGCCAATAGCGAATATCGCGAAGTGCTTGTTCGGCTAAAAGAATGTGCAGAGCATCACTACAGCGACGGTAAGCAAAAGGTTCACGCTATCCGAGAGTTGACCAAGAAAATTTACTTTGAGTTATATCCTGAAGAACCGCACGATAACTATTCGTTGGATTTAGAAAAACACTTTCCATCGTTGTTACCGCATTTCTTAGACGCCGAGCATCCTGACCGACCTATTTACCAATAAGGAAGTAGAACAAAATCTATGAGACGGCCGATGTATTTTCGACCATGCTGCTCAGGGATATTTTTTAAGGAGCCATTTTATGAGCCAAACGACATTATCCAGCGATATAAGTAATGCCTCCATCACCAAACAAGTTGCCGAACAATACGAATCGTTTCCGTTTCCTCCGGTCTATCGCATTGAACAAGAAGACCCTGACCGCAGTCTGACCGCCAGTTTCAATCTAGATTTCAATCTGAGAAAAGAGGCACAGTTGAAACCAGGTAGCAAAATATGGGTCCCCGGGTGCGGTACCAGATGGGCTGTAATGGTTGCCTTGCAATTTTCCGATTGCGAAATAGTGGCCAGTGACCTGAGCTCTAGTAGTATCACTTTCCAAAACCGTTTGGCCCAAAATTTAGGGATCTCCAATATTACTTTTAAGCAGGAAAATTTGTTAGAAACTGAGTATACGGATGCGTTTGATTACATCAGTTGTGTCGGCGTATTGCATCACTTACCTTCTCCGCAAAATGGATTTAAAGTTATCCATAGGGCGCTCAAAGATACTGGCATCGCTGAGATCATGGTTTACGATTATAAGAACCGTCAGTATTCAATCAAAATGCTAGAGATTCTAGCCTTACTAGACCCTAAAAAGACCCTATCCAGCCCTGCCCGATTTGAGCTAGCTGTATCTTACCTGCGAGCTCTTAACGGTCATGCTAAGGTACCCAAAGAGTTAAAGCGCGTGCTGAAATATGTAAATGAGCGTCCGGGGTTTGCGCAGGAGCTGGCTGATTTTATCTGCAACCCTCAGGAACACTATTACGATGTAGACAGCTTGCTAGAAATCTTGGATCAAGCTGATTTGCAGGTGTTCCGTTGGAAGCAACCTCACTACTTTTCACCAGATAAGATGCTAGAAAATGAACAGTTGTGTTGTCAAGTCCGGCAGTTACCATCGGCAGCTCAAGCTAAACTTGGCAGCCTTATGAGCGATCCGTTGCTAGAAGTCTATGTCAGCAAAAAGGGAGTTAAACTTAAAGCTGATGAAGAGGACATGAGAGAAGTATCAGAGTCGTTGGTTATCAAAGCAGCCACGACCATACACAAATATCACGTCAATCCGGATGGATCAATTGACCGCGAAGAAACTCTGGTCAAATACAAGGTACGCGATGGCCATTTCTTATTTGATGCTGGAGAGCGCCGTCCTGCGGTTTTGTATTACGGACAGGCGCTAGATTGCGTGACTGAAGAGCCTAGACAATGGTTGAAATTGTGCGACATGCAACAGAATGAACGATTGACAACGGAACAGATTTTGCGAATGTTGGAATTGACTGAACAACCTATAAAAATAGCTGAACTGTTGGCTTGCATGAATCGTGAATTTGGTACTCAGGGTATAAATATTGATGATGTCAAAGAAACCTTGGGTACACTGTGCAGAACACCTTTCAGACTATTCACTGTGCAATCTAAATAGCGGTTCGGAATACCGCTATACTTTTGCCAGTCCATGTTCGCTACGGATTATCGTTGCTATGATTGGGGTTTAGGAGCAACAGAACACAAATGATGGTTAAGAGGCTAAATAGAGTAGTCAACATACGATAAAACAATGAATTGAATGCTACCAATCGATATGGATTGAAATCTAGCCAAGTTGAGTATAGGTGATTTGGCACTCGTAGAGGGATGGCTAAAAATGGGACTCTGTCGCATTAAGCCGTATTTGGGTAACCTATCGATTTTTTGTTGAGTGTTCTACCGATGTGCATTATCCGAAACGCGTTCAAACGGCGGATCTCCCCAATGCTGGGCTTTAAAAATTTCAGACGGGCTCAGATCCTGTTAGCGGGTATTGAATTGGTTTGTATGTTGCGTAAAGGGCAATATCAGCAAGAGCCGAAGCATCCCATATCACCCGCAGCCTTCTTTCCATTCTCTCGTGATTTCTGCGTTAATGCGACAGAACCGGGTAAAATTAATTAATTATTTTCTCAAACAGAGGGGGGACGCTTTTTGCGACCGGATGCTTACTTATTGCAGGTGTGGGTAATTGCCAGGTTAATGTTTCATTGATTAGGCCAAGTATATCTCTCATAACTATCATCTTCTCAGGAATAACAGGGTAAAATAGCCGTGATGTGACGTCTAGTGAATAAAAAAGTACGGAAAGCGTCTCATCCAGTTGAAGTTTATCACCTTGCTTAAATAAATCCCACGGACGAGTGTCGTTAATAAATTTATTCAGTTCACGGACGAACTCTAGCGCCTTTTCATACGCCATTGAAAGCTTCATTTCATCAACTAAAGGCATCATTGAATCAAAGGTTTGCGCAGCAAGTTTTATTAGGAAATGATGCTGTAATGTTTGTTCTGACAGTACAGGGGGCATGCCGTTACTGTATTTGTTAATCATGGCTACTGTGCGGGAAAGTAGGTTTCCGATATCATTAGCCAAGTCGTTATTTAACCGTTGCTGAATAACTTCTTCACTGATAATGCCATCCGAACCAAAGCGAAGCTCTTTAATCAATGTGTATCTGAGAACATCGCTGGTGTATTTTTCCACTGCATAAAGTGGGTCAACGCCATTTCCCAGAGACTTACTCATTTTACGACCATCGCTTCCTAATAAATGCCCTGAGACAAGAAGGCGTTTATAGGGAGTAAATCCCAAGGCTTTACACATGCTTAGCCAAAAAATAGTATGTGTTTTTAAAATGTCTTTACCGATGATATGATTTGAAGAATGCCATAACGCCTCTACATCATCAGGATCTGCATGATGAATGGCGGAAAGATAGCTCAAAAGGGCATCAAACCAGACATAAGTGACGTGATCGTTATCCCAGGGAATAGGGATTCCCCAAGACAACCTTTCCCTTGGCCGTGAGATGCTCAGGTCTCCGATATCATCATTCAACATCTGTAGCACTTCATTAGCGTACTGAGGCGGGGAGATTAAATCAGGGTGATCGGCCAAATATTCTTTTATCCAGCCCTGATATTTTTCCATGCGGAAGAAATAATTTTTCTCTTTACGAATTATAGGTGGATCTTTATCTTCAGGAACTTTTCCATTGACAAGTTCTTTTTCAGTAACAAACCGTTCCTGGCCAACGGAGTAAAGCCCTTCATATTCAGCTGAATAGATATCGCCAGCATCATATAGTTTTTGTAATAATTTTTGCACAAAATCTTTATGGAAATGTGATGATGTTCTGACAAAGAAAGAATAGTCGATATTTAATACCTTCCAAGCGGAAATGAAATGCTCAGCATTTTGCTGGACAAATTCTTCATTCGTTATGTTTTGCGCCGCAGAAGCTTTTGCAATTTTCTCACCGTGTTCATCTGCGCCAGTCAGAAAAAAACTCTTATATCCAGCCATTTTTTTTATACGATGCATTACATCTGCATGAATGGTCGCATAAGCATGCCCCATATGAGGCTTGTCATTAACGTAGTATATTGGAGTGGTTATATATGACTTCATAGCCGTAGAGAAATCCTTAGGTTTACACCGTCGATAACGTTTAGCTATCGGGGGAACCAGACGATGAATCCAGCGAGAAAACGTGGAATGATCAACGTTAATACCCCGTTCAGCCATTATTTCTTCTAAATGATGCAAATGACGCAAGCTCAATGCGTAGGCCAGATAACAACGAACATACTAAGCGATGATATCAACAGGATAATGCAGCCATTTGAACGCATTTCGGATAAGGAGCATCGATAGAACACTCCACAAAAAAATCGACAGATTACCCGAACACGGCTTAATACGACAGAGCCGATCCGCTCGTTTGGCACACTGTGTTAGATTCACTATATTTAATGCATATAGGCTAGCCCCTGTCAACCCGCACACCAATCAAAATATGTTTAATAATCAGCAATTCTCAATGAAAAAATTTCTCTTTTATTTACATGATATTATGAATAAAAAATAAAAAAGTTTTCGCGCTATTTAGTGCCATTCCAGATAGAGAAAATCGGCATTCTTTTTTTATTTCATGTGGTTATAAATTTCAGCTTGCAGTTATTCATTGAGAATTTCTGTTTAATAATTGTTAGAATTGTGCATGATATGTTGAAAAAGTGAACTGGGAGCACTCTGCGCACTCTGCAATGTTGAGGCAAGTTGGGGGTTGTTTATTTTTCAATCCACTGTAATCCAGAAAAAGGCCGTCGTTGGGCATTTTTGCCAATTTTAAACAAGGTAAAAGTCAACGCGACTGGCTTCAACAAACCAACGTTTCAACAAACCAACGTTATAGGATGTTAAAGTCGAGCATCGCGTTAAGTTAATTAATGTTTTTATCTTATTTGCGGAAGCGGCATCCTTTATGACCTGTATAAAACTCTAGGCATCAGCGAAATTCCCTGACTACTGTTAGGGACGATTGGTCTTTTTACGCTAGCCGGAATCTATTACCAATTTCTGGCACCCAGAGTAAAAAGCATTAAATTAGAAAACTAACCTTCGAAAAATTAGGCAGGATGAAATGAACTTATCAGGTAAAAAGGTGATCGTCACCGGAGGAAGTCATGGTATTGGAGAGGCAATAGTCAGAAGATTTTCTATCGCCGGAGCTGACGTATTATTTACCTATAAAGATTCCGTAGCTAAAGCTGCTGAACTCTGTGACATACTCAGCAGTGAAAAAGGCAAGGTAACTTCATTACAGTGTGATATGTCGGATATCAGCTGCTGTAAAGAAATACTTCAACATAGTGAGAAGACTCTGGGTAAAGTCAACACCTTGGTCAATAATGTTGGTACTCTCACCCGTGACACATTTCTTATCATTGATGAAGAAAAATACGATCAGGTTCTTGATACGAATTTGAAGATACCTTTCTTTCTTACCCAGCTGGTTGCAAAGCGCATGATAGAACATGACATATTTGGAAATATTATTAATGTTTCTTCACTTAGTTCCAGACTTTGTCGAAGCCGGGTAGCACATTATCAAATAGCCAAAGCAGGAATGGAAAATCTCACCAAAAGCGCGGCATATGAGCTTGCGGAACATGGAATAAGAGTTAATGGTATTTGTCCAGGCTTAACAGCCACTAAAGCAAACCAGGAGCAATGGGAAAATCAGCCTGAATTATGGCAACAAAGAGCGGCTAATATTCCTCTGAAACGCACAGGATTACCTCAGGATCATGCCGGAGCTGCATTGTATCTGGCTTCTGATGAGGCCTCCTGGGTCACGGGTGTCACCTTGGTTATTGATGGTGGCATGAGCTTATATTGATTTATAAGTAATCAATTACTGGTGGTAATTAATATGGCTCAGTCGCATTAAGCCGTGTTCCGGTAACCTACAAGGGTTATGTATGAAATTTTGGTAGGCTAATTTTGGTAGGCTAAAATTGCTTAAATAACAGCGCTTCCATATAGAGCATAAATCTACGGGTGCCTCGTTTTTGCAACACTCATTTTGATGAATTTTGGGCTTGCTTAAATCTATCCGGCGTCATTATAGGCAAGAAGCCTGCGCCTCAATGAATTTCGCGCCTGATGAACCTTAAAAGTGTGTCAGCTTTAAAGAGCCAATTTTTATGTGAAGCGGCTTCACAGATAGCTTCAGCATCAACAAAATCATTCTTGTTACTTTTGACGAAAGGACGAACAAACTGCGGTGAAATCAGCTTGGCCTCATGCCCCAAATCAGCGATCCGCCTTGCCATGAAATGTGAGCCAGCACAGGCTTCCATCACCACCGTTGCCGGAGAGCAGTCAGTTAAGAATTTCATCAATTATTCAGTTTTATTGCACTTACCATAAAACCAGATAATCTATAAGTCAGTACACTTTTATTTATTCACCCTCAGTCTTCCGGTAATACACCTGTCGGATATAGCGCCCCCTCCCATCACCATGCCCTAAATCCATCGACACCAGAGCTAACGCTTCCCGCTCACTGAAACCCTGCGCTTTGTAATATTCACCGGATTGCTGCGCAAAATGGTAACGCATACTGTGTGGGGCATTATTACCCGTCAATCCTGCGCTTCTGACAATATAGCGGTAACGGTCTATGGCCTGAGTGATCGTGGGTTTATCAATCAGTTTGCCGCTACGTCCTACCTGCTCTCGCTCTGCATAGGCAATGGCATTTTGAAGCGCAGCCCGATCCAGTATGGTCGTCTGTCTAGGCCGTCCCCCCTTCGTGCCAAACACTACCCTCACGGCGGTATGGCCGTTTTCCAGTGCTTTTTTCCAGGTCGCTAACGATTTGTAGGCTTCCACGGCTTCTTTGGTACGCAGTCCCAACACATAGGCCAATTGCATCACCGCCGCCACACTCCGGTCTTTTTGTTCGACCTGCTGAAAGGTTTCGCTGAATGCCGCCGGTGTCAGCGCCGTTTTCGTTCCCTTGCGGCTCATATCCGCGATACCTAAAGCCTGATTGCTCAGACGGGGATTCGCGGTATCAGCCAGCTTATGCTTGCCGGCCTGCGCTAAAATGGCTCGCAGCACAGACATCTCATTTTGCAGTGTCCGATGACTGATATGGTTGGCCTTACGCTCAGCAATATAGCGCTCGATATATTTCACCTTCAGGCTATCCATTTGCCGGAGTTTGATCCCATTGTTTTTCAAATAATCCAGGAAGTACCGGGCAATCCGCTCACGATCCGCCACCGTGGCAAAACTCCCGCCCGCCTGTCGGGCATGAGTAATAAAGGCTTTTCTGAACTGCTCAACCTTTGAACGTGTTGAGTTCTGCGCCATCCGCACCTTCCCTGTCACTTTTCATTTCTTATGCTTAAAAATTCTCTGCGTGTCGGTTCAGGTTCACCGTTCCGTGGTACGTCAGACAATGTGTAGCAGAGCGAGGTTGTGTTGAGTTATTGCAGGAGATCGCGGCGTGCTCAGCACGGCGATGGTATGCTCCCCGTTCAGTGCCTGATCTCATCAGGATGAACGCCTCATTATCTTGACGTGTCGTATCTCCTTTTTTACTGCATCAGCCTGTTGCAAGGCAGTGGGTTGAAAACCAGATCTAGCGGTTGTTCGTTAATCAAACAGAATGTCATTCAATGACCTATTTTGCGTGGTTTCACTGAGTAATTCGGGATTCAAATCGGTCGTAAAGCCAGACCGGACGTGCTCTGGACGTTAGCCGCTTTGCGGCGTCACTTGGTAATCGCTTCGCTTTAACGCAAGTGACGCCGCGCAATTTTCGGGACGTTTACCGTGATAAATATAAAATGCAGGTGAATGTTATACCGGTTAAAACAGTATCGTTCAGCATGAGACAGAGAATGTTCTGCGCTATCGTGTGGTAAGCCGGTTTCATGTTGAGACCGGGAGACTTCCATTGCCAGACGAGATTTAGGTGTCTAACAATATCTGCTTCCAAAAGTGTGCAGATGTACCGCAATATTTGCACTCCTTTTCGGGCTACAGGAGTTTTATTTCGCCATCCGTTAGGTGATCCTTGCAGGCGAGAGATCGTTGTGATAACAGTGATTAATCTTACTGTTCAGTTCTAGTAAGGTCAATATACAACGTATTGAATATCATTTTATTTTTCCATGCCACGGCTGTAGTACTAACATAGAACTCCATTATCTGCCCCCTTACAGTCCTAATCTCAATCCGATAGAGTGATTATGAAAGTACATGAATGAGCAGGTACGCAATAATGTTTATTTCCCGGATGCAACCCTATTCCGTAAAACACCCCTGCATTTTTTTCATGTCACGCTGCCACAAAAAGCAAAAGAACTCGCTACCCGTCTGACGGATAATTTCCAGACGTTAAAACCAGAATCTTCAAGTTAATTACGTATAGACGGGTAAAAATAACAAATTAAATTTAGGATGTTGCTTTAGCCATTCCCTGACTTTCCGGCTTTTGTGAATACCATAATTATCCAAAATCAACGTGATACTTTTGGCTTGGCGATACTGACGATTAATTTCCTCTAACATATTGATAAATAAATCAGAGTTTTTCTTTATACCACCAACATAGGTCACTTGACCTGTTCGGGCATCAAGGCAGCCTGCAAGGTAGTGTTTTTGGTTTTTCCCCGGTGTCATCACGCGTTTCTGTTGCCCTTTTAGACACCAGTCTGCCCCAATTTTAGGATTCAGATCGATATCGACTTCATCTTCATAAAAAACAGGATGTTGCTCTGATACCTTGGCTAAGGCTTCGGTGATTTTTGCCATTTTTTCGTCATACTCAGGATCAGGCTTTTTGACGGTAGGTGCCGCTCTTCGCCAGACAATACCTACCTGACAAAAGTAACGATAAAGCGTACTTTTCGACAGAGATAACCCTAATAATTCATTGATTATATGAGTGATAAGTTCAAGACTCCAGCGTGAACGCACACAGTCAAAGTCCTGCGGGGAGTGTGATAATAAGAATGACAGCAAGCTAAAAATTGGGGCTAAATTCCATCGGGCAGGCCTGCCTCTCGGTAAGTTTTTTAGTCCTTCCAGCCCATATAATGTTAACCAATTTATCCAACGATGGACGGAAGAACGTGAACAATGAAGGGTTCTGGCGATGTGAGAAACGGTCTGACTTTCATGTAACATTAAGAGTGCCATGAGTCGGCGGGCATAATCTTTATCCCGAGTTTTATGAATAAATTTTTTCATCTGACAGCGTTCACTTCGTGGGATAGGTGCTATGATTCGCATCACTCAGTCCATTTTGGGATTTTTTTGATTTGGTGATTAATCAGATCGCAAAAATTGGACTGATTTCCCTCCAAGTGATCTACTATTTTGAAAGCTTATTTAATCCAGCGAACACTGTTCACTTTTCTCGTTCGGGATTTAATTAACTGGATGGAAAAATATTTAGAAGTATCTTATAATCGTAAAGCTTTCTAATTTAATAGAATTAAGATCATTTTAATAAAAATATTATAGGAATAATCTATGACAAAAAAAAATGAACTGGAAATGAGAAGAGAAATTCAGTCGGAAATATTTAATAGCTTAATACAACCCGAAAAAAAAATTGAAAACACAACATTTTATGACTGTGAATTTAAAAATTGTAATTTTAGCAACTCTACACTTAAAAAGTGTAAAATTATAGATTGTAAATTTGAAAGCTGTAATCTAAGTTTAATAGATATAGACAAAACCATATTTAATGATGTGGAATTCTATGAGTGTAAAATGATTGGAATAAATTGGGCAAAAGCAAATTTTCCAAAATTTTCATTTGAATCTCAATTAAAATTTGAAAAGTGTAAAATGAATGACTCTTCTTTTTACGGTTTGATTTTAAAAAATTTAAATTTGATAGAATGTAATGCCCAAGGTGTAGATTTCAGGGAGGGAGATTTTAGTTCGTCAAATTTCATTTATAGTAATTTATCAAGGTCTTTATTTAATAATACTAACTTAGAAAAAACTAATTTCAGTGAAGCTCAAAACTATATCATAGATATATATAAAAATAATATCACAGGTGCAATATTTACTCGTTTTGACGCTTTAGGGCTATTAGACTGTTTGGATATCAACCTGGTCGATTAATAGAAAATAAGTAAAAATCTACCTTCATAGAAGGTGGCATTGATTTCGCCCCAGAGGGGCGTACTAAAATCCCTAAAAACAAGCCTATGCCGCTACCGTTATTTTAAAATCTAAAAAACAATAAGGCAGAGCCAAAACCTGTTGCTGACCACCTCCTCAGGAGGTGGTGTTCAGTTATGAATCAAAACGGTAAGTGTCAAAAAACTGACCTTACCGTAAATTAAGTATATTAAATAAACATATTTAATCCAATGGTTTATTTTTTAAAAAAATAATCCACTAATATCAATAAGGTTTTTTTCTTGGTTTGATTGCTGTAAACGAAAAATAAGTTCTGATAATTCGAGTATTGTTGGTGACTCAAAAATTTTATTCATTTGGAGTGTAATATTAAATACACTTTGTATTTTTGATACTAGATGCATCACAAGTAATGAGTTTCCGCCAAGATCAAAAAAACTATCAGACAGTTCAATTTTATTTAAATGTAATATTTGCCCAAATATTTTTTCTAATTGCATTTCTATATTTGAGTGCGCAGAAATATTTTTTCCATATCTCATTGCGTTAACATCAGATGTTTGTAAGCTAGATCTATCAAGTTTACCATTGGGTAATGTTGGAAAAATATCCAAAATTTTATATAAAGATGGAACCATATAAGATGGCAAGTGTTTAGACATATATAGAGAAAAATCAGTAATATCAATTGAATTTTTGTTAAGTAACAAAAAAGCTACAAGTTTAGTTGGATTTAAACTAGGTGGCCAAGCTACAATTACTGCCTGTTTTACACATTCATAATTATTAGCAATAGATTCAACTTGACGTACGTCTATTCTGTGCCCTCTAACCTTTATTTCAAAGTCGTTACGCCCCATAAATTCCAGTGACCCATCATTTAAATAACGAACTAAATCACCTGTTTTATAAAGTCTAGCACCTGGCATATTGCCATATGGGTTAGCAATAAATTTTTGAGCGGTAAGTTTAGGTTGACCAAGATATCCTAAAGCCATACCTACACTGCACACATGCAATTCTCCTATAACTCCTATAGGTACTTGACGTAATTGCTCATCTAAAACATAAACTTTAGTATTCCATATTGGAAAACCTATAGGAACAAAACGACTACCAGTTCTAAAATCATAAGGCGCACAATAAGTCACATCATTTAATTCTGTACAACCATAATTATTCCATATGCTAACTTGAGGTAGTTGTGTCATTGTTCTATCTTTCAAACTTTGTAATAACGGTTCTCCTGCAGTAATCACATAACGTAACGATTGTAATAAAAATTTCTCAATTAATGCATAATCAAGTAGTGATTCTAAATGTGAAGGAACCAAGTAAAGTCGAGTCACACTCCAATAATTTATTATTTTTGACAATGATTTTATGTCCTTAGTTAGCACATCACTTGCTAATACTAATGGAATTCCTTGGAGTAGACCACTTAATAATTCTTTTACTGATACAGCAAATATAATTGGAGTTTTTTGTAATATAACTTCTGACTCACTAAATGGCATACGTTCCCAGGAAGCTTCAATCCAATTATGAAGTTGTGCGTATGGGATCATAACTCCCTTTGGTTTTCCCGTTGATCCTGAAGTATACATGATACAGGCAATTTGAGATAAATTGATAATATCTATTATATCTAAGTTATTTTCTGATAAGGTGGATAGTTCCATATTAAAAAAAACACCATTCTTATCTAAGTCTAATGTTAACTTATTCTTTTTAATTTCTACTATATCCTTTGTAAGGAGATCAGTAGTTAAAATAATTTTTGGGCAAACATCATTAAAGATATGGTTTCTATAACTTAATGGATATTGAGGGTCAACAGGAACATAACAAGCACCAATCTTTAAAATAGCTATTAAACTTATAACTAATTCAACAGATCTTTCACAATAGACGGCTACTCTTGTTTCTCGTTCTACTCCCATAGCTACTAACCATCTAGCTACTTGATTAGCACGCGAGTTGAGCTGTGAATAACTCAATATTTTGTTATAAAGTTTGTTAGAATCCATCATAGTAGTTCCGATACATGATGGATTATCAGAATTATGTATTGATTGCAATTCGAAATATTTAATTAAACTATATTTTGCTATTTTATTTTCTGACTCATTGATTAAAGTAAATAATTTTTTTTCTTGATTACTTAACATATTTATATTTTCAATGAAAAAATCAGGTAATAACGCCAAATACTCAAGAGCTAACTCATAATGTTTTACCATTCGCTTAATTGTTTCTTCAGTAAATAAATCTGTTGCATATTCTATAGTTAATTCTAATGAATCTGAATGCTCATGGAATTTCCAGTTAAGTTCATGCTCAGTAAATTTATCTTCATTGAAGATAATTTCATTCAAAATAAGATCTTCTGACCAATTTATATTATTATATATTGGAGAATTATCTAAGCAAATAATTACTGGCACCAATGATCTATGGTTATTATTTCTTTTTTTGCTAGATTCTTCAATTATACGCTCAAATACTAATTCTTGATGTTCAAAGCTACATAATGTTACCTTATGAATTTGTTCTAATAACTGTTTAATTGTTAATTTTTTAGAAAAATCTAATCTTATAGGTAGTATGTTGGTAAAAAAACCCACTACATCATTTAATTCTTCACATTTTCTGCCTGTAACTGTCGTACCAATGCAAATATCATTTTTTTTACTATATTGATATAATACTATAGTTAAGCTAGTCATTAAGCCTATAAATAAATTCGTATTGTTTGATAAACAAAAATTTTTAACAATATTTTTTAATTTGCATGAGTATGAATAATGATAAGTGCCTGAATGCCACACTCTAGCAGAGGTATGTGCATGGTCATAAGGAAGGGATAAATTATTTTGATAACCAGAAATTTGTTCATTCCAATATAATATATCTTCAAGACGGTTTTTTTTTTGTTCTATAGCAATATAATCAAAATACTGAAAAATTAAAGGAGGTAATTCATTTTTTTTATTATTTGATATAGAGTAATATAATTCACGCAAGTCTCTAGTTATTATCTTTATAGATAAGCTATCTGCAATTATTTTATGAATACAAACTACCATTATATGTTTTGATTTATTTATACGCAATATACTAAATTTAATTAAAAAATTATCAATTATATCAATGGGATAATTCGCATAGTTTTTTATATATTCAATAACATTTTTTTCTTTTATATCTTGTACGGAAAGTTCAATGGATACCTTATTTTTTATATTTCGTATTAGTTCTATTTTATTTTCATGAATCTTAAATGAAGTTCGCATTAATTCATGACGCTTTATCAATAAAGCAATGGCAGATTTCATATTATCAATAGAAAAATTAGCACCATCGAAGTGCATGGAAAATGAAATATTACAATTACCTCCATATTCTTTTAAATAATTATGGGAAAACCAAATACGTTTTTGTACGCATGAAATTGACATGTTATCTCTTATGTTAAAACTTTGTTGTATAGAGTTAAAATTATTTTTCATAAAAATTCCATTTAAAGGTCAGTCAAATATTTGTGATGTTGTGCTATTCACAAAATGGCACATAATATATCTTATCAAGAAAATAATCTTTGTGCTTTTTTGAAAATTAAATTTACTTCAAATAATAGGTAGAACAAGTAATTTAAGGCTGATTTTAAAATTAACTTATCATTTATTAATATTAATTTGAGAGCTATTTAAAATACTTTCTTATCATTATATCAATGAATAACTTTAATGCCGGCATCCTAAGTTAAAAATAAAAATTTCAATATAAAATAATTTCATGTAAATAAAAATATCATTTTTTACAATGCCAAATAATAATTTTATAACACTAAGAAATAAACCGCCGTTAAATATTTAACTAGACGGTTTATTTTAATTTATATCAACGTATTAGTTGATTGTGATTTTTTATTTATATATTTCAAATTGGCTAAACAAGTTGTAAGAATAAAAATATATTATAGTTTTAAACTAAACTTTCACGAAATGATTTAGGTCTCATATCAACCCAATTATTATTTACATAAGACAAGCATTCATCTTTGCTCCCTTCAAAAACTTTTTCCCATCCTATTGGAATATTTAGTTTTGATGGCCAGAGTGAATATTGTTCTTCATGGTTTATCAGAGCAAAAAAAATATCGGTATTATTCATAATTTAATTCCTTAATTAATAATGATTAAATAATCATATGAAACTGACTAAGGTTGATAAAAACCAAAATTCATATAATTTATATCTTAATTATACTTTTATAATTAATTGATCTCAACAAGAAATTAACTTAAATTCATTAATAACACTAATAATGTTGACGATTATCTAAAAAATCTAATATAACCATTCATGTGAAAATTTCAAAATAACTTGTTTTCATAAGAATATGATTTGTTTTTTATTTGTTAAGTGCTTAAGAAAAATGAATTACAAATTGATCACCATAACTTTCCAGGTGGTGTCGTCATAAAGTTAATTGTGCGATAATGTTTCCTATTCCATCAAAAGAGTCGATTAATTATGAGTACACCTGCACACCGCCGCCACGATATTTCAGATCACATTTGGGATCTGCTTGAACCTCATCTACCAGGACGTAAAAGCGCTTGGGGACGTGTCGCTGAAGATAATCGACGTTTTATCAATGGGGTGTTTTGGATTTTACGGACGGGGGCACCTTGGCGGGATCTGCATCCTGATTATGGCGGCTGGAAAAATACCCATCGTCGTTTTTGCCACTGGAGAGATAACGGAGTATGGGAAAAGCTGCTCGAACAATTGGTTAATGATCCCGATTTCGAATGGTTAATGATTGATGCCAGCCATATTAAAGTTCATCCCGATGCGGCTGGAGCAAAAGGCGGCAATCAGGAGATGGGACTTACAAAAGGGGGCTCAATACCAAGATCCATTTGGCCGTGGATGCACATGGTATGCCGGTCAGAGTTGTTATTACAAGCGGTACCACAGCGGATTGTTCACAAGCTGAAGCTGAGGCCTTGATTGACGGATTTGATGCCGAGCACCTCTTGGCAGATAAAGGTTATGATAGCAACGCGATAGTAGAAAAAGCGGAACAACAAGGTATGCAAGTTCAGATCCCCAGTCGAAAAAATCGAAAAGTTGCCAGAGAATACGACCGTGAGCTCTACCGGCACCGCCATTTGGTTGAAAATTCATTTCTTCATCTTAAACGCTGGCGTGGTATAGCAACGCGCTATGCAAAAAACAGCGCGTCTTTTCTTGCTGCGGTACAAATTCGTAGTCTTGTTCTTTGGTTAAATATTTCATGACGACAGCATCTAGTAAAGCATGTAGTCCATTGCATCCTGAGTCCAGATGATAAAATGTCACCAGTGATATTTAGCCTGTTGCCAGGCGATTTCAATCAGATTCAGCTCCGAGCTGTAGTCGGGAAGATAAAATAAAAGCAGATTGTACTCTCGTAATCAGCATTTCTGATTTTTTCCTCTATCCCATGGTGAATACGTGTATTATCCAGCACTAAAAATGTCAGGCGTTTATCGCCCTGTTTTGCTACCTGCTCTAAAAAATCAATCACATCAGCCCGCGTGACACTGCTTGATATTGTCTGGTAAAACAGTATGTTGTCCGTGTAATTTAACGAACCCAAAACTGACCGTCTGTTATGCTTTTGAAGTTCAGTCTCGTGGTGCTTATCCCGTGGACTCTATCCATACTGTACCGGAGAAGACGTGGAAAAACCGGCTTCATCAAAATAGATCAGATGGTAATGGCCTAACTGTGCTCCGGCCTTAATCTTATTCAGCAAAGCGGATTTTTTAGCAAACTCCATTTCGTGCACTTTTTTTAACGATAGGCGGGTTCTTTTATAGGTGAGCCCTTGCTTTTTCAGGGAATTCGCCAGCGTTTCAAACGTGCAGTGCAGGAAACCATGCTTTGCTTCAACACATTGGGCTATCTTGGCGAATGTTAGGGATTCTGTGCAGGCGGCTTCGACCACAGTGGTAATCATTTCAGGCGTCATGGCGAGATACCGGCCTCCGGCATGCCCACCTAATAATCCAGCTATCCCTGAATTTTGCCATGTATGACCTAGTTGTATACGCATTCAACTTCAAGCTGCCAATTTACAACACTATATGAAACCTGATTTTTCCCGGCGAAGCGGGGAGAAATCACACGCATCTTGCAATCAGATTGGTATAGATAACCAGGAGACTGTATCCTATCACAGCAGTGATCTGGGACGGCGTGACACCTCTGGTAAGCATGAGCAAATCCGTTCCTCGCGTACGGACGTCCCAGTATAGGTGATTCAAAGCCAGTTGTTGCAATGTAATTAGTTCAGGCTCAGAAAGTATTATCTTCGATTTCATAATAATAGATGGAAAATCGGGTTATCGTGGTATTGATTATAAGTGCACCAGAGAAACCATTTGCACTACTGCTATGCCAGCTATCAGCTCATCATAGAGATAAGTTTGCAGATAGTTTTCCTAATCCACTTAACAATAATTCAGATAATTTATCTTATTAATTTAATATCCATTTAAAGACGCAATGTTTCGATGAGCATAACTCAATCCACATTATGGCTCCTTAGTGAGTGGATTGAGTTTTTCCAAATTTAAACTCTATACTTTGTTTTTATAAAAAGAAAAATTAATTTTTAAAGATAAAAATAAAATTACAATACAAACCAAAATAAAATAAATCAGCACATCTTGCATTGCATTTAAATAATAAATGGAATCATTAAATCCACTTTTTTTGATATGAAAATTTTCACTAAAGAAAACATTAGATGTAAAAGCTACTCCAATTATTGCTCCTATTTGCTGTAACACTTGCAAAGAACCAGATGCTGCTCCCATATCCTTCGCTAACACTGTTCTTGTGATTGTTTGAAAGAGAGAAGAAACTAGCATACCATTACCTACTCCACCTAAAAAAAGGGAAATGATAATATAAGGACAATTACCAAATGACTCTATTTCTTGAATCAAGAAGTACAGAAAAATAAAACTAAAACAAAAAAGAGTTGCTCCAGTTATTATTTTAAATTTTAAATTAGAAATAAAAACATTCACCATAATTGCTGCTGCAACACCAATTGAAAAAAAACTTATCACTATAGCAACTTTCATTGATGAATAAGATAACCCTTTTTGTAAAAAAATTGCCAAAATAAATAAAAATCCTTGCAAAATAAAAAATAAAAATAAAATAGACACTCCACCAATAAGATAATTTTTGTTTTTTACGAGATATATAGGAAATAAAAGTGGATTTCGTTTTTTGTCTTGAAAAAACTCCCATTTAATGAATATTAAAAAACACAAAAAAGATAGTGAAATTAAAATGAAATACCAAGTAGGCCATCCATTTACACTACTTTCTATTAATGGATAAATGAAAGAAAAAATAGTCATTGTCATTAATAAAATACCTAAAAAATCAAGTCGAAAATTATTATCGGACTTAGATTCCGGGATATATTTAAATGAAAATAAAATAATAATTAAGCCTATAGGTAGATTGATAAGAAAACATAGTCTCCAACCTAAACCAAAGGGATTTACATGAAGCAGTATACCGCATAATATTGAGCCAAAGATAGCAGCAAATCCTGCTATAAATCCAAAAGTAGAAAATATTCTTGGCCGTTCATTGGGGGTGAATATTGTTACAGCAATAGCAAGTATCTGTGGTGTTAACATTGCCGCAGTTAACCCTTGTAATGATCTTAGTGCAATAAGATCATTAATTGTACTAGATATTCCACATAAAGTTGAAGTAATAGTAAAACCAAGTAACCCCAAAATAAATATTTTTCTACGCCCTACAGAATCACCAAGACGACCAAAAGGAATTAATCCTATAGCAAAAGCTATAATATAACTTGTAACCACCCAAGATAACTGTTCTTCTGTATTTTCAAAATAACTCTGTAAACTAGGTAATGCTACATTTAAAATACTGGCATCAAGAATAGTCATAAAATTAGCCAGTAGAAGAATTATCATTACTTTCCATCTAAACGGCACACTTGGGCTACTAGATTCTAACACATTGTTATTCTTATTTTTCATAAACTCAAAACTCCATTAATGCCAAGTCTTTATAATTCAACAAGTTATTTAAATTCAATTTTCCACTCCCGGTTCTAGGCAAGCTTTTAACTAGAAAAAATGAATGTGGATATTGAAATTTACCTAGCTTACGTCTACTTAATTCATGTAATTCTTTTGATAATTTAGTCATAGATACTAACTTCTCATATTTTTCATCCAAAACTATAAAAGCTCTTGTTCTGTCCAATCCATATTCATCTTTTATGATACATACAGCACAATCATATATATTTGGGTGAGATATAATTACCTTTTCCATCATTTGTGGTGAACACCAACAACCATTGATTTTAATAACTCGACCAGAACGACCAACATAATAAAATCTTTGACGATAGTCTGTAAAAAATAAATCATTAGTATTTAGCCAACCATCTATAAATGTCTTTTCATTTTGCTCTGTGCTGTTTAGATATTTTTCGGTAAGAGTGTTTCCTCTAATCCATAATGTTCCAACTTCACCGATACTGCAAATACTACCGTCCTCTCTTCTTAGTTCAGCAGTAAAACCTGGCACTAAAGTCCCTGTGCAATTTGGTAAGATATTTCCTAATCTTGATGAAATAAAAGTGGAAATTGCTTCCGTCATACCAATACCATCCAATACAGGAACACCAAGTTTATCTTTTAAATTAAATAATAGCTTAGATGGTAAAGCTTCTCCAGCAGATATACATAAACGCAACTTCGGAAAATTAATATTTTCATCTAATAATGATAACATTAATTTGTACATTATTGGAACAGCCAATATCACACTAACATTGTATTTATCAATAAGCTGAAGCATATTCATTGATTTTGAAAGAGGTGTGGCTAGAATATGAGTTGCTCCTGAATATAGTGAGATTAGAATATTATTTAGCCCATAGGCAAAAAATAAACGTGATGGGGAAAAAACTTTATCATATTTTTTAATCTGTATGACATAGCGAACATAATTCTGGTTGCAGTTTATAAAATCCCCATGAGAGTGCAGCAATGCCTTAGGTGTTCCTGTTGAACCAGAAGTAAATAGCATTACTGCTGGCCAACTATGTTTAAGCATAGTTATTGGATATATCTTTGTATGATTAATAGCAAACGTATTTAATATAAATTTATTAAGTTCAATACATTCGCAATTAGCTATGTCTTTAGCTATCATGCATGCTTCTGAATTACTGTAAATAAGTAATTTAGGATCTGCTGCATTTAACATCACCATAATATCTTGTTGAGATGCATGATAATTGATAGGGCAAAATATCCACCCACCCATCATACAACCAAGCATAACAGCTACACTTGTACAAGTGTCAACAGCAGATAAAGCAATGACATCTCCTTTTTTATATCCTCTATTAGAAAATTCATGAGCAATATTACTAGCCATACTAAATATTTCTTTATAATTCATAGTGATTTTATTTTCTGGATCTATTATTACTGATTTAGATTCAAGATTTTTTTTATCAAATATATAATGACATAAGTTAGTATTGTTCTTTGATTCAGACTGACAAGCTATATGTTCAGAATGAGAAATTATATTAGAACATAAATAATTCCATGAATCTTCTATTTTAGGAAAAGTTTTTAGATGAGTTTCTACTATTTCCCCTTCTCTTCCTTTTAGGGCTTTAATTTTGATATTAAATTTATTTACTAATTCTAGAAAATCGTCGGAAGTAGATTTGTTTTTTTCATCGTCTGTTAATTTAGAATAAAATAAAACATCTAAAACGCCTTCAATAAAAGATAGTGATTTGTTAATATTTAATAATGACTTGTCAGTAATTATGTCTATATCATTGCATTCTAAACATATTCCTTCAATATATATAATTTCTGATGATAATGCATTTCTAATATATCCATATTTAGCAATTCCGTAAAGATCTATAACTATACTTTTACATGGCATTTCATTCCAATTTATATCTGCATCTGGCAACAATACCAATATTGCTATGTCATTACTCTTTTTAGTCGTAGGAGAAATAATACACTCACCATTCAAACTACATATGAATTGTTGATAATTTGATGTATTTTTTCCAATTATCTCTATTGCAGGATGTATTTTATTGTTAAGTTTGCTAAATATATATCCAATAATCTCTTTAAATAACCAGTTAGCAACCAAATTACCTTTATATATATTTGGTGGATTTTCATTTTCTTTATTTAATTGAATGTGCAATGAGTTTGAAAAAACAATTTTTTCATTATTTCTAATATGAAATAAGTAATTATTATTTATAACATCATGTTGACTAGGAGTATAAATTGATACAACCTCAGCTGATTTCCCCTTTATCGTAAAATATTCTTTACACAAGATAAAAGATTTCAATTTTTGTGCTAGAAACGAAGAAATTTTCTCCAGTTGATCTTCATTCATAGTCACTAAACTCGTATCATAATAAACTAAATTTTCTTGATTTTTAACATTATCTAATAAAACAAAATTATAGTCTAAAAAATCAAAATGCTCATGCGAATTAAATTCAACCTTTTTGAGATAAGGTATGTTGTTTTTTTGTTTAAATTTCAATAGTACATTTAAAAACATATCCGTACGATATTCATTAAGAATATATAATAATGAATCTAGACTATCATAAAGGCAATCAATTTGATTATTCTTCCATAATTTATTTATATCAATAAAAATTGATTTTGTTGTATAACATGCAACAATAGATGATTGAATTTTCAGAAAATCACGAATTAAAGGAATTAATCTTTTTTGTCTATCTAATTCACGTAAAAAAACACCAAAACGATCATATTCATGTGGATTATCTAGTCTATAAGATAGATTTATTTTTATATGATTATTTTTTTCTATGAAATTAAAGTTCAAATGAGAATATTTAATTCCCATTTTCGTTAATCTAGGAAAAATTTCTGTTTCAATCAAAACTTGATTATTTATTTCTTTATAAGAAGAGCTCATTATGTATTTTCTCTTAATGAAAATCAATTTGTAATTTATTTTACGTCAGGAATTACTAACAGTGTTCAATTTAATGCACAATAAACCAAATTAAAATATAAAAAATTGAGAATGATTAAACTAATTTTTTAATATAATACCATATATAAAAATTATTCAATATCATATGAGACTATTTTCAGATGAAGCCTTTTCTAATTAAAAGGCTTCATCGTTTTAACACAATACTAAACAACTTATCCTTTCAGCATAAAAAATCTATCTAACACTCGTTGATGATGCTGGATAAGGC